>VDHG01000015.1 GCA_006228005.1 Testudinibacter crocodili | reverse complement strand
ATCTAGAGCGGAAATATCCACCCGGTTTCTGTTAAATTATTTACTCACCACTTTCAACGGCACCGGAATCATCACTTCAACCGGTTCGCCTTTCAATACGCGATCCGCCGTTGCCACGCCCAATTCGCCGATTTTTTCCGGTTGTTGTGCAATGGTTGCGCCCAATTTTCCGGCTTCCACCGCACGCACAGCATCGTCAGTGCCGTCAAAACCGACGACTAACACCTCTTTTTTCGCTGCTTGCAACGCTCTCAATGCACCCAATGCCATTTCGTCGTTTTGCGCAAACACCGCTTGTACCTCACTTTGGCTCGCTAACAGGTTTTCCATAACATTCAAGCCTTTAGTGCGGTCAAAATCTGCCGGTTGGCTTGCCAGTAACGCAAAGCCGTTCGCTTCGACCGCTTGTGCAAAGCCTTCGCCACGCTCACGCGCCGCTGATGTACCTGCAATACCTTCCAGTTGGATCACTTTGGCTTCCTTGCCCAGCTTTTCTGCGATGAAATCCCCAGCCAGTTTGCCGCCGGCAACATTATCAGAAGCGATATGGCTGACCACCTCACCTTTGGCTGCACCGCGATCCAAAGTGATCACAGGCACGCCTTGTTTGTTGGCACGCATCACCGCATTGGCGACCGCTTCAGAATCGGTCGGGTTAATCAGCAACACTTTGGCGCCGCGCACCAGCAAATCTTCCACATTGGCAAGCTCTTTCGCCGGATCGTTTTGCGAGTCCAGCACCACCAAATTGTAGCCCAATTTGTCCGCCTCTTTTTGCGCGCCGTCTTTTAGGCTCACGAAAAACGGATTGTCTAAGGTTGAAACCGCCAACGCAAGCGTTTCTTTCGCCAAGGCAGAACCGCTGACCGCCAAACTCATGATTAATGCCGATGCGACTGTGGTTAATTTTTTCATACTGTTTCCTCGTTGTTAAACGTTAAAGGTGAATTAAACCGCACTTTACAGTGCTTATATTATGACTACAATTTATGACTTAAGGCTTTTGTTACCCAAGTAGTTATCCGCCAATACCGCAATCAGAATAACCACCGCTTTTGCTATCATCTGATAGTAAGATGAAATATCTAAAATATTGAGCGCATTATTCAAGAAGCCGATAATCAACGCCCCGATTAACGTTCCCATTACACGCCCTTTGCCGCCCATCAAACTGGTGCCGCCCACAACCACTGCCGCAATCGCATCCAGTTCATAACTGACCCCCGCGGTCGGTTGTGCCGATGATAAACGCGAGGTGACGATCAACCCTGCCAATGCCGCCAGCATTCCACTGGCGGCAAACACGAACAGTTTGATTTTGGTGACATTAATACCAGACAATTTGGTCGCCGCTTCGTTGCCGCCCAGTGCATAAATGTAACGCCCCATGCGGGTGTGCTGTAAAATGTACCACGCCAGCGCAAACACCAATGCCATAATCCAAATCGGCACTGGAATACCGAACAAATAGCCGGTGCCAATCCACGCAAATTGATCAGCGCTGTCGGAAAAACCGGTGCTGATCGGGCGACCGTCGGTATAGACCATGGTGACCCCGCGCAACAACGTCATGGTGACCAACGTGGCGATAAACGCCTGCACTTTGCCTTTGGCGACAATCAAACCACTGATACCGCCGAGTAGCATACCGGCAATCAGCACCACCGGTACCACGATAAAAATTGAGATATCCAAGCCGACCATGGTGGCGGCAAATGCACCGGTCAGCGCCAGCACTGAACCGACCGAGAGATCGATGCCGGCAATCAGAATCACAAAGGTCATCCCGACCGCAATAATCGCATTGACCGAAGTTTGACGCAGAATGTTCAACACGTTATCCATGCTGAAGAAATTGGGATTCAGCAGCGAAACGATAAACACCAATACCAGTAGCGCAATAATCGAACGTTGTTCGATCAAAAATCCTTTCAAATTAAAAGCTGTTTTTTTTGTTGTTGTGACCATTTTTCTGTTTACCTCAAATCAGTTGTGACCGTTTTTGCCGATTGCCGCCGCCAGTAGCTGCTCTTGTGTCGCCTCGCCACGCATAAATTCGCCGCTTATTTCGCCCTCGTGCATCACCAAAATCCGATCGCTCATACCCAACACTTCCGGCATTTCTGAAGAGACCAAAATAATGCTCAGCCCTTCGTTTTTAAATTTATTGATCAATTGATAGATCTCTTTTTTCGCCCCGACATCGACGCCGCGAGTCGGCTCGTCCAGAATCAGCACCTGCGGACGGGTCATCAAGCCTTTGGCAATCGCCACTTTTTGCTGATTACCGCCGGACAGCAGCCCGATCTGTTGATCACGGCTTGGGGTTTTGATATTGAACAACAGGATAAAATCATCGACCGCCAAGCGTTCTGCGCCTTTTTGGATATAGCCGTATTGGGAAAAATGCTGAAGTGCGGTCAGGGTCATGTTCTCTTTCACCGACATCCCCAACACCAAGCCATCGCCTTTGCGATCTTCGGAGATGTACACAATCCCGTTTTGCAAGCCGTCTTGTTCGCTGCGATTTTCAACGAGTTTGCCGTTCAACCGCACTTCGCCTGCGGTTTTCGGCAATGCGCCGTAGATCACTTTCATCAATTCGCTTCTGCCAGCCCCCATCAAACCGGAAACACCCAGAATTTCGCCTGCATACAGCGTAAAATTGACATTGTGTACGCCACTGCCGGACAGATTGCTGACCGTCAAGCGTGTTCCGCCACGGACTTTTTCCAAATGCGGGTAGTATTCGTCCAAGCGGCGACCGACCATCATTTCGATTAGACGGTCTTCATTCAGCTCCGCCACCGCACTTTCGCCGATAAACTCACCGTCACGCAGCACCGTCACATCATCGCAAATCTCAAAAATCTCCTTGATCCGATGCGAAATATAGACAATACCGCAGCCTTCGGCAGTCAATTCACGAATAATCTTAAACAGCGACTCGGTTTCGGTGTCGGTCAACGCATCGGTCGGTTCATCCATAATAATCACGCGCGATTTAAAACTGATCGCTTTGGCAATTTCCACCATTTGCAGTTCGCCGATCGACAGCTCGCCAGCCAGCGTGCGGCTGCTGTGTTTCACGCCCAGTTTCGCCAGCAATTTATCCGCTTCGCGGTACATCGTCGCCCAGTCAATACCGCCAAAACGGTTGAGAAACTCACGTCCCAAGAAAATATTTTCCGCAATCGTCAAATTGTTAATCAGGTTCAATTCTTGATGGATAATGCTGATTCCCGCCTCTTGCGACGCTTTCGGCCCCTTAAATGCTACCGCATTGCCCAGATATTCAATCGTGCCTTGATCTTTGCTGTAGATGCCGGTCAACACTTTCATCAGGGTCGATTTGCCAGCGCCGTTTTCGCCCATCAACGCCATCACCCGCCCGGCATAGACATTCAGACAAGCGTTGCTCAACGCTTTCACGCCGGGAAAAGATTTATCAATGCCTTGTATGCGTAATAAGGTTTGCGCTTGCATTCAGTGTCCCCTTAAAACGGCACGCCGGAATACAGAATCACATTGGCATAAGGCGTGCATTCGCCGCTGCGTACAATGCCTTTTGATTGGCAACTCAACGCTTTAAACTCTTCGTGGCTGACATAATCCAGCGCAATTTTGTTGCCTTGTTGCTGTTCCAGTTGTTTTAGCTGCTGTAATACCGCTTGATGCACTTCTGGATTTTGGCTTTCAATCTCCTCTGCCAGCACCGCACTTTCGACGAATAATTCTTGGGTCACCACTGCCACCGTTTGCACAAAGTGCGGTACGCCGGCAGTCAGGGCTAAATCGACCCGCTCCGTTTCCCGTGGAATCGGCAAACCGGCATCGCAAATTGTTAAGCTATCGGTATGCCCTAAGGTGGCGATCAAATGCGACAGTTGCGCATTTAAAAGTGCGGTTTTCTTCATCTGGTATCCTTAATTTTCTTTTCTGCACTTTTCATCGAAACGTTTCGATGAGATTTGCGAGCATTCTAGGCAGGAAAAACCGAAATGAAAACCGGCTTTATTGTAATTTGTGAGATCGATCAGGTTTTGCAGACAAAAAACCATCTGATTACAAAGTAAATTCAGATATATTGTTCGCAACATGGATTTATCTATATCTTTTAAATGGTATTTTTAGAGCTAATCAACATAAGGAGCTTGATATGTCCGTCAAAGATTTTTTCATATTTGATAAATTGATCACCCCAAAAATTATCACCATTATTTATTGGATTCTGATGATTGTTTCTATCATCAGCGGTTTAGAGACACTCGTTGTCATGAGTTACTATAGTATGTTAACCGGCATTATTTATGGGGGATTAATCATTATTCTGGGCATATTGTTTGCCAGAATGTTTTGTGAGCTTATCTTGGTGATATTCAAAATCAATACCAATTTAGAAAAATTATCCGACAGCGACCTACGGTCGCAATCGGTTAAGCATTGATGAGAGGCTTTGCCTCTCTGAAGCAGCCGCAAAGCGGCTGATCTATGCGTAACCTAGTACAGCTTTGCCGTGCTAGGCTAAAAGGATTAGTTTTAGCTCAAATAATATACTTAAAAGATCAACAGACCCTAAATAACAGCCTATCGCTTAAAATAGGTTGAGTTTTTAATTCGACCTATTTTGATAGCGCTGCTGCAAGCGCACTTTTAGCGCTGGATTCGGGCAAGTTTGGATAAGGTCGGCAAGCTGTTGCCAATCTTGTGCGGAAAATTGCTGATAAACCTGTTGGATCAGCTGCGCTTTGACCGCACTTTCCACAAAGGCACACTCTAAAGCACACAAGCTGATGTCAAGCAGCTCTGCGCGGCAGAAGCCAAATTGCTGTGCCGCAATCCGATACTCTTTTTCAATATCAGTGCCGAATAGCCCGGCATCATCGGTGTTGATGCAGACCCGCACCCCGGCATCATACAATTTACGCAACGGATGCTCGGCAAGCGAAGCCTGCAATTCTGGCACTAAAATGCGGTTGCTGCTGGGGGAAATTTCTAAGGTAATTTGCTGTTCAATCAATAAATTGATTAATTCAGCATCCTGAATCGAGGCAATGCCATGACCGATTCTGACCGCACCGCACTGGATCGCCTGCCGCACACTTTCTGCGCCACAAATTTCACCGGCGTGATAGGATTTCGGCAGCGGAATATCGGCAACCAACTGATGTAATTCGGCAAAATCGGTGAATTTGCCGGCTTTTTCGTTGCCGGCGATATTAAATCCGGTCACTGAGGCGCGCGGATGTTGCGCAATAAATTCGGCGCTTGCCAGCATATCGCGGTACGGCAGATGGCGTACGCCACAGGCATGCAAACGGGTTTCGGTGCCATACTCTGAGCGCACTTCGGCAATCGCTTGTTCAATGCCTTGCATAATTTGGTGGTAACGCTGTGCCGACCAAGCGGTGTTGCCGTGTTCGTCAATGCTGGTGCACATATGGAAGGCGGAGGTGATCAACTCGCAGTAAATCAATCCCTGTTTGGCATTGCGGCTGAGGTAGTCTTTGGTGACCCAATAGTAATCTTGTGCATCACGCACCAGATCGGCGACGGTATCATAAGTTTTCACAAACTCGCGAAAATCTGATTCATCATAACGATAGCGCCCGTTTGGGAAATCCTGCGCATCATATTCATCCGTCTGATATAAAAAATCAGGCGGCAACCGCACTTGGTATTTTTCCGCCAGTTGCAATGCCAAGTGCGGTGCGACTGAGCCTTCGATATGTTCGTGCAGCACCACTTTGGGTAAAGTGCGGTTGAAAAGTGCGGTCATAGTAGAATCCTCGACAATCAAAAATATTGGGCTGATTTTAGTGATTATCGTTGAAAAAGCAAGCTATCGTTCGGATAGCTTCGCTTAGCGCAGGATTACAACGGGCTTTCAATCTGTAACTGTTCACAAAGGGTGCTGATCGACAGCAGCAGATAAGAACGCAGGATTTTTTCGCTGCGTAGGGTTTTGACTTGCAGCAACAGCGAATCTTTGTTGTCTTGCACGCCCGATGCCGTCAATTGCAGCTCTTTTTCCAATTTTAGCAACATCGCTTTGTCTTGCACCGAATGCAATTGCTGCAAAAACTCTAGCGTTAACGCCGATGACAGCGCATATTCCTGGCTTTCGTTATTTAACCGCACTTTTAAAGCCAGATAGTGTTCGATATCATGGAAAGTTGCGGTTTCCAACACGCCTAACCCGAGCAGCACTTTAAGCCGCACGTTTAACTCCGCTAGCGGACCGTGGCTTCCAAGCAAAGAATCCACGACGGATTTCACCGCAAAATCCGTTTTGCGGAAAACCCGTTGCATCAGTTGATCTACGTCGTGATCAAAAATATTCACGGCAGCGGTGACCAAGCCCCGTAGTGTGGGAATATCTTGTAGCTGCTCGTAAACAGACTGTTCTTGCGACGGGAACATAGGGTTAAATAATCGATCCTTGATTTAGTTTAATTGTTGGTAATCAGCGACAATCGCCGCAACTACCGCACTTTCGCCTAAGCCGGTGTAATGCTGCACGGCTTGCCGTACGCCATTATCCGCAATATACGTTTGCAATTCAACTGCTTGTGGATCAGTTTCGTTACGATAATGCAGTGCGGCAGCAACCGCTTTCACCAGCGTATTGTGCGGCAATCCATATTCAATCGTGCCGTTCAACGGTTTGATCAAGCGATCATTCGGGCTGAGTTTACGGATCGGCTCGCGCCCGACCCGATCAACATCGTCCGGCAGATATGGATTGGCAAAGCGTTTCAGGATTTTTTCGATATAGGCGAAATGTTTCTCTTGCTCGAAACCATAACGTTTAATCAGCACCGCGCCGCTCTCCTGCATCACTGAGCGTACTTGCTGTTTAATTGCTTCGTCTTCAATCGCTTCACGGATTAAATGATGTCCGCTTAATTTGCCTAAATAGGCGGTGACCGCATGTCCGGTGTTTAAGGTGAACAGCTTGCGCTCGACAAACGCCATCAGATTATCGGTCAGTTCCATACCGTTAATTTTGGGAATATCGCCTTTGAATTGGGTTTGATCAACAATCCATTCGCTGAACGCTTCTACCGTCACCAACAATGGATTCTCAGCATTTGGTGCCACCGGCGGCACGATGCGATCCACCGCTGAATCGACAAAACCGATATATTGCTCCAGTGCGCTATGGTAATCCGGGTTCAGATGTGACCGCACTTTTTCTTTTAAGAACGTGGTACCTCGCACCATATTCTCACAGGCGATAATGTTCAAATACTTTGTATTGCCCGCGGCAAAACGCATTTCCAAGGCTTTGGCTAGTGTAGCAGAAATAATCGTCAACACATTTGGACCGACCGCCGTTGTCACTAAATCCACTTGATTGAATTTTTCGATAATTTGTGCGCTATTTTTGGAATTGATGCCATCAACCGGTGCGACTTGTTCAATGTTGCTTTGCTGCTCGCTGACAATTTTCACGTCGTAGGCTTGTTGCTGGTTCAGCAGATCAATCACTGTGTCGTTGACGTCGGCAAAGGTGACATGAATGCCAGAATCGGACAGCAGTTTTCCGATAAATCCACGTCCAATATTGCCAGCACCAAAATGTAATGCTTTCATAGTATCTCTTCTCCAAATAATTAGAGGGGTTTCCCCCTCTATTGTTGTTACTTCAATAAGGCTAAAACTTGTTCCACATCGGTAGTGGTGGTCAGCAGTTCGATAGATTCTTCGCTGTCCAACGCACTGGTGATCGAAGTCACCACTGCAATATGTTCATTATTTTTCGCCGCAATCCCGATCACCAATTTGGCAACGCCGTCTTCGTCGTCGGTGAACTGCACGCCGTCAGGATATTGACAGAACACGATGCCGGTCTTAATCACTTCGTCTTTGGCTTCAATTGTGCCGTGCGGTACCGCCACACCTTCACCCAAATAAGTTGAAACCAGTTTTTCACGTTCGAACATTGCCGGAACGTAATCCGGTTTGGCAAACCCGGCTTTCACCAACTGCTCGCCAGCAAAACGAATGGCATCTTCTTTGGTGGCAGCAGTTAAGCCTAAGAAAATTTGCTCTTTTTGCAGTTTGAAAGCAGACGGTTGTTCAACTGCCGCCACTGGTTCGACACCCGCTTGCGCAGCGCCGGATTTATCAATAATGTCACTAACCAAGCTATCGTAGAATGGATTATCCAAGAAATTGGTTAAGGATAAATGGGTTGCTTCCGGCACTTGTTGTTTAGCGCGCAAGGTCAAATCTTGGTGGGTGATCACTAAGCGTGCCTCCGCCGGCAAATCATTGATCGCACAGTTGACCACGCGGATATCCAACCCTGCACTCTGCACTTTTTTGCGCAGCATGCTGGCACCCATCGCACTGGAACCCATACCGGCATCACAAGACACATAAATGGTTTGCAAGCTGCTGTAGTCGCTACCGCTCAATTCGGTTTTACCGCTGCCCATTTTCATCGCTTTCATTTGCGATGTTGCGTCTTCCAAAGAGACCGCTTCGCCTACTTGTTTATCGGTTTTCAGCAAGAAAGAAGCAACAGCAAACGAGGTGGCACAAGAAGCAATAACCGAGGTGATCACGCCAACAAAAGCGGGTGGTGGCGTCATCAGCAATACGGCAAAGATTGAGCCCGGTGAAGCTGGCGCACGTAAACCTGCATTAAACAACACTAACGTCAACACGCCGACCATACCACCGGCGATTACCGCTAAAATTAAGCGTGGCTTCATCAGGATATAAGGGAAATAGATTTCGTGAATGCCGCCAAAAAAGTGGATAATTGCAGCACCACCGGCGGTTTGCTTCGCACTGCCACGCCCAAAGAAAATATAAGCTAATAAAATCCCTAAACCTGGACCTGGGTTAGCTTCAATCAGGAAGAAAATGGACTGACCAAATTCTGTTGATTGTTGCACGCCCAACGGAGTAAAGATGCCGTGGTTAATCGCATTGTTCAAAAATAGTACTTTTGCCGGTTCGACAAAAATTGAGGTTAATGGCAACAGCCCGGCATTAACCAAAACATCGACCCCTGCCGCCAATGTAACGGAAAGTGCTTTCACCGCCGGTCCAATCAGCACCAATGCCAGCAGCGCACACAGCATACCGATAATCCCGGCAGAGAAGTTATTGACCAACATCTCAAAACCGCTCTTTATTTTACCGTCAACCCATCTATCGAATTTCTTGATCGCATAACCGCCCAACGGTCCGGCAATCATGGCGCCTAAGAACATCGGAATATCAGAACCGACGATCACCCCCATGGTGGTAATCGCACCAACCACCGCCCCACGATCGCCGCCAATCAATTTACCACCGGTATAGCCGATCAGTAACGGCAGCAAATAGGTGATCATCGGACCAACCAACGCCCCTAAGGTTTCATTCGGAACCCAACCGGTCGGAATAAAAAGTGCGGTAATAAAACCCCACGCAATAAATGCCCCAATATTCGGCATCACCATATTTGACAGAAAGCGACCAAAATTTTGGACTTTCACTTTTACATTAGCAGATAACATTGTTCACCTCAGCGTTAGGTTAAAGGTCTTTTAACGGGACGTTCAAACGTACATAAAAAGTACGATATTGACAATGGTGGAAAATTAGCATGCTTAGTATAGAAAGCGAAATTTTATCGATTTAATTTGTGATTGACATCACATTAAATATTTATAAATAGATTTCAATAATGTGATATGGATCACATTTATTTCCAAGTTGATAAGTAAGTGTGACATATATCACATAAAAGTGCGGTCAATTGCCTTTGTCTACTATGCCCCTTTGGTTAGTAATGGGCTGCCACACCGCACTTCATAAGTTCAGCTAAAAAGCCGCTTGATAACATCAATAATCAAATTGCATTTCGGCACCACCGAACTGATCTGCATGTATTCGGTTTTCATATGCATATTGCCGCCGGTCGGTCCCAAGCCATCAATCGTCGGACAACCGGCGGAAGAGGCGATATTACCGTCACTAACACCACCAGCATCAACCCATTTAATCTGCATATTGTGCACTGCACCCACTTCGGCAAACAGCTGCTTGATTTTCGGTAAGTTGACTTCATCAATCATCGGTGCTTCGTGATTCACCAACCGCTTTTCATAGCGAACCCCGTCCTGCAACGGATTTTCCAACACCTGCGCCAGCCGTTGCTCAAAAAACGCAACCGAAGCAGGCAATCTGTAGCGCATTTCGATAGTAAGCGCTGCGAAATCCGGCACAATGTTTTGCGCTACTCCACCGTTGGTGATAATACAGTTAAAGGTGTGTCCGGCACTAAAATCATTCAGTTTTGAAAATTCCAGCACAAGATTGGCGGCTTCCACCAGCGCTGAGCGTCCTCGCTCCGGATTATTGCCGGCGTGTGCCGCCAGCCCGTGAAAATCGATCGCGTAGGTGATCACCCCTTTACGGGTCGCCACCATCGAACCGTCTTCCCTTGCTGGCTCCATCACAAAGCAGTAAGCGGATTTACGAGCGTATTCACGGATACTCTCTTTGGCGTACAACGATCCGATCTCTTCGTGCGAATTCAGATATAGCCCGACGTTCAATTTATTCAAATCCAGCGCTTTGATCACATAAAGCGCCATTAATGCGCCAGCTTTATCGTCGATCACGCCCAGTGCATTAATGCGATCATCCTGTTGGCAAAAAGGCGCTTGTGCCAACGTACCGACCGGAAACACCGTATCCATATGGGCGATAAACAAAATATCGAAATGCTCCGCCTCAAGGTTGTTGCTGATAAACAACCCTTCCGCTACCGTATCACTTTGCATAGCGACCTTTTGATACGCTAGCTGTTGCACTTTCGCTTTGGCGATAAACCAATCGGCAACTTGATTGATTCCCTCGATATGGTGCGACGGACTTTCAATCTCGGTCAACTGTTTCAGTTCGTCTAAAAATAGCGGTAGCTCTTCGTGTTGCATACTTACTACCTCCGTTAAACAAAGAAACTCATCAACAACATCGCAAGATAGGCATTAATGATACAAATGCCGAACAACACCAAATAGTGTTTTCCCGGTACCCCTAATACACCAAGAATCCGCCCCATATACTGCACCGTCGAGCCGACTAGCGCCATGCCGGGTAATAAAACTGCAATATCTTGCGCATTCAACACCCCTTCTTGTACTAAGGCAACCAATACGCCGGCAGCACCACCCCAACTTAAAAAAGCCGCCATAATAACCGCGATCGCTTCGCCCGGCAGTCCCAAAGGGAGCATAATAAAGCCCAAATATTCACCGATCAGTTTGAGCAATCCCGAAGCATTTAAAATATAAATAATCACAAACGCCATTAATACATTCGGTATGGTGTTAGTGACCGCAATATTCCAACCTTTTCTGGCACCATCGATGAAAATATCGGTAATAAGTTTATTTTGGTTGCTTGTCTGGCTCATCACTATTCCTCATCTTCTTTAACAAATTTTTTCACATATAACCGCATTAAATTTGCTCCAAAAATTTTGAACACAAAAATAATCCCTAAGCACATGGCAATGGAAACCGGCGCTACCTGTCCGGCTTTATCAGGAATCAGCAGCACCGGCGCAAACGAAGATAAAAAATTGGTGAGTAACGCTCCGGCACTAAATTGAAACGCCGCAAAAATCAGTAATTCTTTATGAGTGATTTCTTTTTCTTCGCGTAAAAATTTGGTGGTCGAACTGCCGGCATCGGTGCTTTGCGTACTGGCAATCAAAGAAATCGAGCAGTTGCCGGGTATTCCCATCACCGGTTTCAAAATCGGATTCAACCATTTTGATGCCGCCGACAGCGCACCGTAATGCTCGAATACCGCCACAAAACCAAGTGCCAACATCACACTGGGAACCAAAGTCAGCGCAAATAGAAAACCACCTTTGGCACTGATCCCACCACTGGTTTTTAACCAATCAGGAAATTGTCCGGTCAATTTACTGAAATCAAAAATTCCACCAATAAAATCCTTGGCAAAGCCGCCAAAAAATATAATTGCCAAAATTAATGAAATTGTGCCGACAATCAATTTTTTCATACTATTTTCTGACATACACCCTCCTTCAACGGTTATAAATTACTTTTACTCTAGTCATATCAAGCTGCGAATACAATCAACAAAGTGTATTTTTGCTGGCTATCTCATAGTTTTATCGACTATTTGCCAAAATAGAGCCAACATCACAAAAATAAACTAAATCACTCTTTTTTCAGCTTGTTATAAATTTGCGTTAGATCAAAGAAACTGCAAATCGATACATACAAAATAATTTGTAAAATCAATCAATTAAGTTATAAATCTACGATAATTACACCTAAAGAGGTAGTGAAATATTCTCGGATAGTTATCACTAATCAATCACTTATGTTAAAATCTGGCTTCATTTTTAAGGAGTATTTATAAGTTTGCGCCATGTTTGAAAAAAACCGACTGACACTACACAATTTAAGTTGCCAACGCGGCGAAAAACGCTTGTTTGCTGCGTTTTCTGCTGTCTTCGAGAGCGGGCAATTTGTGCAGTTGGAAGGACATAACGGTATTGGAAAAACCAGTCTATTGCGGATTTTAACCACACTTTCACAGCCGTTATCGGGAGAAGTGCGGTGGAACGAGTTGGATATTTTCAAAGCTCGCGACAGCTATTTGGCACAACTGTTGTATTTAGGGCATGCCAGTGGCGTGAAAAGTGAGTTGACCCCTTACCAAAATCTAAAATTTTATCAACAGATCAGCCCATGCAAAGCTGGTGAAGACGTTATTTGGCAAGCGTTGGCGCAAGTCGGGCTGTGTGGTTATGAGGAAAGTGCGGTCTATCGCCTGTCTGCCGGGCAACAAAAACGAGTGGCACTGGCACGTTTATGGCTGAGCCAAGCGCCATTGTGGATTTTAGATGAGCCGTTTACAGCGATCGACAAACAAGGACAACAGCAGCTGACCGCACTTTTTGAACAGCACTGCCAGCAAGGGGGAATCGTGATCTTGACCAGCCATCAAGCGATTGAAAGCAAGCGGTTACTACGATTGTCAATGCAGCCCTTTAAAAGTCGTTTTCAAGACTGACGTGGTCAATCAGAGTAGAAAGGATAATCTCGAATGATTTTTTTCCCTATCATCAAACGTGAATTAAAAATAGCTTGGCAAAAAAAGAGCGAGCTGTTGAATCCGTTATGGTTTTTTCTGCTGGTGATCACCCTGTTTCCACTGTTAATCGGCCCGGAACCAACGTTGCTGACCCGCATTGCCCCGGGCATTGTTTGGGTCGCGGCACTGCTGTCGGCATTATTGGCGTTTGAACGGCTGTTTGCCGATGATTTTCGTGATGGTTCGTTGGAGCAACTGATGCTGCTGGCATACCCTTTGCCGCTGACCATGTTGGCAAAAGTCTGCGCCCATTGGCTGCTGACCGCAGTTCCGTTGATTCTGCTCTCGCCGATTGCTGCGTTGCTGCTGTCATTGGAACCGACGGTTTGGTGGGCGCTGATTTTAACCCTGCTACTTGGCACGCCAACCTTGAGTGCCATTGGTGCTATCGGTGTGGCGTTGACAGTCGCACTGCGCAAAGGCGGCGTCTTGTTGAGTTTATTAGTAGTACCGTTAATTATTCCGGTATTGATTTTTTCCGCCTCAATTTTAGATGCGGCACAACTACAGCTTGATTACAGCGGACAGCTGGCTATTTTAGGTGCGATAATGGCACTGAGTGTCAGTCTGGCACCTTTTGCCATCGCAGCAGCACTGCGTATCAGCCTTGATTAAATTTAAAGTGAATAAAATGGAGTGAAATAGAGCATGTGGAAATGGTTACACCCTTACGCTAAAGCCGAAACCCAATACCGCATCTGCGGCAACATTGCGCCCTATGCCGGGGTGCTCGCCCTGTTATTGCTGAGTGTTGCGTGGGTTTGGGGCTTAGCATTTGCGCCAGCCGACTATCAGCAAGGCAATGGCTTTCGAATGATTTATGTGCACGTTCCAACCTCAATTTGGTCGATGGGTATTTATGCTTCCATGGCTGTTGCCGCTGCAATTGGTTTGATTTGGCAGATTCGTCACGCCTATCTCTCGATGGTCGCCATGGCGCCGATTGGGGCGGTATTAACCTTTCTTTCCCTTGCTACCGGTGCGATTTGGGGCAAGCCGATGTGGGGAACGTGGTGGGTTTGGGACGCCCGTCTAACTGCCTCATTAATTCTATTTTTCTTATATCTCGGCATCTTAGCGTTGTATTCTGCCTTTCAGGATCGTCGCAGCGCCGCCAAAGCAGCTGCAGTCTTGACGTTGGTCGGGGTGGTAAACCTGCCAATTATCCACTTTTCGGTCGAGTGGTGGAACACTCTGCATCAAGGCGCCACCATCACCAAATTTGAAAAGCCCTCAATGGCAACGTCAATGTTGATTCCGTTGCTGCTTTCTATTTTAGGTTTTCTGTTTTTATCTTTATGGCTAACCCTGATCCGCTATCGCAATGTTTTATTACAAGAAGAGCAAAAGCGCCCTTGGGTGCAGGCTTTGGCTAATCAATTTATTGGAGGGAAAAAATGACCCCGTTTTTCCAAACTTGGCAAGATTTTTTGAATATGGGCGGCTACGGTTTTTATGTGTGGCTCTGTTATGGCGTTTCACTGTTGGCACTGGTGATATTAAGTGCGGTCAGCCTGAATGACAAAAAACGCTTACTGACACAAATTGCCAAAGAGCAAGCACGCCAGCAACGAATTCAACAAACTCAACAAGGAGAACAGCAATGAATCCAAGACGCAAATCTCGCCTGAGTCTATTACTGTTAGCGTTGCTCGGTGTTTCGATTGCCGTTGGTTTGATGCTGTATGCGCTGCGACAAAATATCGATCTCTTTTATACCCCGACCGAAGTGATTTACGGCAAAGATCATAAAAGCGACACCAAACCACAACCGGGACAACGTTTGCGAATCGGTGGCATGGTGGTCGAAGGTACTGTGGTGCGCGATCCAAATAGTCTGAAAGTGCGGTTTGATCTCAATGACATAGGTCCCTCCGTGACGGTGGAATACGAAGGCATTTTGCCGGATCTGTTCCGTGAAGGGCAAGGCATTGTGGCGCAAGGGGTGCTGATTGATGAAAAAACCCTAAAAGCCCATGAAGTATTGGCAAAACACGACGAAAATTATGTGCCACCGGAGCTGGAAAGCCAAATGCAGAAAGTTCATCAACCGATGGGTGTTTCTGCAGCAGATTTGAAAAACGTTTCGGAAAAAGACCAGCAAAATATGGATAAATTTCAACAGCATTTGCAACAAACCATCGACGCCAATAAAGCTGAGGCAACCAAATGATCGCTGAACTAGGAAATTATACGCTGGCATTGTCTTTGGCACTCGCCGTGCTGTTGACCGTGTTGCCGGCTTACGGCTGTCGCAACAATAATGCAACGCTAATGTCACTGGCAAAACCAATGACATTCAGCCTGTTTTTCTGCCTGACGTTCTCTTTTGCGGCACTGGCGTATCTGTTTGCGATAAACGACTTCAGCGTTCAGTACATTGTTAACAATTCAAACACCACATTGCCACTGCATTATCGGTTGTCTGCTGTTTGGGGCTCACACGAGGGCTCGTTGCTATTGTGGATCTGGCTACTGTCACTGTGGGCGGCAGCGGTCGCCATTTTTAGCAAAAGCCTGCCACAAGAAGCGATCGCACGCGTGCTATCGGTGATGGGCTTGATCAGCATCGGTTTTTTGGTGTTTATTATTTTTACCTCCAACCCGTTTGACCGCACTTTCCCGGATTTTCCGGTCGATGGCCGTGAATTGAATCCGTTGTTGCAAGACGTTGGCTTGATCTTCCACCCGCCACTATTGTACATGGGCTATGTTGGTTTTTCAGTGGCATTCGCCTTTGCCATCGCCGCCTTACTCGGCGGCACATTAGACACCGCTTGGGCACGCTGGTCACGCCCGTGGACACTGGCGGCATGGCTGTTTTTAACCCTTGGGATCGTACTCGGCTCTTGGTGGGCATATTACGAGTTGGGCTGGGGCGGTTGGTGGTTCTGGGATCCGGTCGAAAACGCCTCGTTGATGCCATGGATTGCCGGCACAGCGCTGATTCACTCTTTAGCCGTCACTGAAAAACGGGGTAGTTTCAAAGCGTGGACAGTATTATTGGCGATTTTGGCATTTTCGCTGTGTTTGCTCGGCACATTTTTAGTCCGTTCCGGCATCTTGGTTTCAGTGCACGCCTTTGCGTCTGATCCAACCAGAGGATTATATATTCTCGCTTATCTGGTGGTGGTCATCGGTGGCTCACTGGCGTTGTATGCCGTTAAAGGGCATCAAATCCGTTCGACCACTCACTACGAACGCTACTCGCGTGAAAGCCTGCTGCTGCTCAACAATGTGTTTTTGATGACCGCGCTTTCGATAGTACTCATCGGTACGCTGTTGCCGCTAGTCCATAAACAATTAGGCTTAGGCTCAATCTCGGTCGGTGCGCCGTTTTTCGATCAAATGTTTTTAATTTTGATGGTGCCGTTTTCGTTTATTCTCGGCATCGGTCCACTGGTCAAATGGCGACGCGATCAAGTCAGCGCTATTCGCAAGCCCGTGATAATCAGTCTGGTTGTCATGGCCATCTGCGGTTTCGCATTACCGCACTTTTTATTTGACCGCATCACCACAACCGCCGTGTTGGGGGTGATGATGGCAAGCCTGATCTTACTGCTCAGCTTATACGAAATGCAGCAACGAGCCACTCACCGTCACAGCTTTATTAAAGGCTTAAGCAAGCTTTCTCGTTCCCATTGGGGCATGATTGCCGCCCATGTGGGGGTAGCGATGACGGTATTCGGCATTGCCTTCAGCCAAAATTACAGCGTTGAACGTGATGTTCGCATGAATAGCGGCGACAGTGCGCAAATTGCCGATTACCGTTTCGTGTTTCAAGGTGTCACGCCACATAACGGCGCCAACTACGAAGGTGTGAAAGCCCAAATCGAAGTGTTCAAGCACGACAAACTGCAAACTATTTTGCACGCAGAAAAACGCTTTTACACTGTCAGTCGTATGAGCATGACTGAAGCGTCGATCGACTGGGGTTTCAGCCGTGATATTTATGTGGCGCTTGGCGAGCGACTGGACGATGGTGCTTGGGCGGTGCGCTTATATTACAAACCGTTTATCCGTTGGATCTGGATTGGCGGACTGTTTATGGCTCTCGGCGGCTTGTTGTCAATGCTGGATCGCCGTTACCGTTTGAGCAAAATTGCACAGCAGAACACCAAGCGAGGAGATGTCTATGAATAATAAAAAACTGTTTTTGCCACTGTTAGCGTTTTTGGGGCTGGTGCTGGTGTTTGCTTGGCAACTGGTGCGCAATTCTGCCGGTGACGATCCGAAAATATTGGAATCTGCACTGGTCGGCAAACCCGTACCGCACTTTGAACTGCCATCTCTACAAGACGGTGAACAACCACTTACTGAGGTGATTTTTCAGCAAGATAAGCCATTGCTGCTAAATGTCTGGGCAACTTGGTGTCCAACCTGCTATGCCGAACACCAATATTTGAACCAACTCGCCAAGCAAAATATCACTATTGTCGGTATTAATTATAAAGATGATCCGAGCAAAGCCGCCCAATGGCTAAAAAATTTAGGCAATCCGTATCAACAGAATATTTTGGATCAAAAAGGCATGCTCGGCTTAGATTTGGGCGTTTACGGTGCGCCGGAAACGTTTCTGATCGATTGCCAAGGGGTAATTCGCTACCGCTATGCCGGCGATATGAACGAAACCGTTTGGCAAGAGAAGTTCAAGTCGCTGTTTGAAAAAATTCAGCGCGAGGAGAGCGCATGCAAAAGCTAATCGTTTTATTCGTTTTTTTGTTCAGCCTGCCGATTTTCGCTGCGATCGATAGTTATGAGTTCAGCTCACCGCAACAAGAGCAGACTTATCAACAACTGACTCAGCAACTGCGCTGTCCGCAATGTCAAAATAATAATATTGCAGACTCGAATGCCACAATCTCAACCGATATGCGGGCTAAGGTTTACGAATTGCTACAACAAGGCAAAAGCAAACAAGAAGTAGTTGACTATATGGTGCAGCGCTACGGTAATTTTGTCACGTATGATCCACCGCTGGCACCCTCAACACTGCTATTGTGGCTGATTCCTGCGGCATTATTGTTAATCGGTATTTTCACTTTATTCCGACGCAAACCGCACTTGCGGCATCAGCCAACGGATTCTGCGCTTGATCAGCAACGTTTGAATAAGATTCTACAGCCCGACGATAAGGAGAGAAAATAATGTTGTGGCTCGTTTTTTTACTGCTCACCCTCATTACTGCATTACTGGCATTTTATCCGCTACTGCTGAAAAATAAGAATAAAAGTGCGGTTCAGCAGCAAGATCTGAATCGTGCCTTTTATTACGATCGGCTGCAAGAGTTAAAACAAGATAATGAACAAGGCTTACTCGACGATCCGCAACAGAGTGAAAGCGAATTACAACAACGGCTGCTAAACGATATTCCGTTACAACACGCTGAAACCCAAAATAGCCGCTTAAAAAACGGAAAAATATGGTTCACTTCCGGCACATTAGCACTGACAGCAATCGCTTTAGTCACCTATTTTAGTGTCGGTTCATGGCATGGCGAGAGTATGTTAGAAAATGCCCACGCTCAGCTACCGCACTTGCAACAACGCTTAGCACAAGAACAGCAACAGCCGTTAACCACGGAAGAATTACAACAATTCACCATCGCACTGCGCGCTGAGCTGCAACAGGCACCGGATAACGATAAAAATTGGTGGCTGCTCGGTCAAATTGGCATGGCAGCCGGCAACGGACAACTGGCGCTGGACAGCTATAAACGCGCCACCGCACTTGCGCCGGAAAATACGGAATATAAGTTAAGCTATGCCAGAGTGCTAATGTTCTCACAAGACGAGAATGATAAAACACGCGGCGAATTGCTGTTGCGTGAAGTAATCAAGCAAGATCATAATAATGTTCAGGCGCTCAGTTTATTGGCATTCAGTGCGTTTGAAAAAGAAGATTACAAAATGGCATTAATGTCATGGGAAATGATGCTGCGCCAATTGCCGCCTGACGATGAGCGCATTCCCTTGATTCAACGCAGTATGAGCCATGCGATTGCCGAACTGAAGGCACAAGAGCAACCGCCAGCGGCTAACCCATAAATTAAGCCATACATGAAGGAAGAGATTTAGATGCAAACACAGTTAAAAATCGGCTTGGTTTCAGTATCCGACCGTGCCTCGCAAGGCATTTATACCGATCAAGGCATTCCGGAATTACAACGCTGGTTGGAAAACGCCTTAACCGAACCTTTTGCTGTCGAAACCCGTTTAATTCCTGATGAACAAACCGAAATTGAGAAAACCTTAATTGAACTGGTTGATCAGCAACATTGTCACCTGGTGCTTACCACCGGCGGCACCGGCCCAGCCAAACGTGATGTCACGCCTGACGCTACGCTAGCTGTTGCTGATCGTGAAATGCCGGGTTTTGGTGAACAGATGCGCCAAGTAAGCCTACATTTTGTGCCAACTGCGATTTTATCGCGCCAAGTCGGTGTGATACGTAAACAATCCCTGATTCTCAATTTACCTGGCCAGCCGAAAGCCATTAAGGAGACGCTGGAGGGGGTTAAAGATCAACACGGCAAAGTGTTGGTCAACGGTATTTTTAGCGCAGTTCCGTATTGTTTGCAGTTGATCGACGGCATTTATATTGATACAGTGCCAGACATCATTGAAAGTTTCCGCCCTAAATCGGCGCGCAAAGAATATAAGGAATCAACATGAAAAAAATCGAAGCGATTATCAAACCATTCAAATTGGATGATGTGCGAGAAGCCTTATCCGATGTAGGCATTACCGGCATGACAGTTTCCGAAGTAAAAGGATTTGGTCGCCAAAAAGGGCATACCGAAATCTATCGCGGCGCTGAATACATGGTTGATTTCTTACCTAAAGTTAAACTAGAAATTGTGATTGCTGACGAACAAGTGGATGCTTGCGTCAATACTATTATCGAAACGGCGCAAACCGGAAAAATCGGTGACGGCAAAATTTTCATCTATGATGTTGAACGGGTTATCCGCATTCGTACCGCAGAAGAAAACGAAGACGCATTGTAATGTTTTTCTATCTGATTGCCTTCGCAGCCGGATTAGCACTCGCCACTCAGGCTGCAATCAACAGCCAACTCAGCAAAGCCGTCGGCGAGCAGCCTGTGGTTGCAGCATTAATCTCCTTTTTTACCGGCACCCTATTGCTACTGTTCATTACGCTAAGTAAAGCCAACCTCAGCGAAATCTGGTTCAACCTGCCTCATCAACCTTGGTGGAAGTGGATCGGCGGCCCTTTAGGCGCAATGGTCGTGTTTACCACCGTATTGCTTGCGCCAAAAGTCGGGGTCAGCAATATGCTATTCTTTATCATTGTCGGACAATTGATTATGGCAATGTTAATTGATCATTACGGCTTAATTTCAATGCCCGTCCGCTCGGCAACCCTCTGGAAATTTATTGGATTAACTGTTGTATTTATCGGCATGACACTGTTCTTTTATGGCGACAAATGGTTTAAATCATAATCTCAATTTCACTTGCACTCGCTGTAGCAATATGGAAAATAATCTCTTATGTATTGTAGCTACCGCACTTTATATAGTGGAATAAAATAAGAAAAATACAAGGCGCGCCAACGCCGTAGATTTCTTATTTTATTTCACTATACTTTTAAAATTACTTTTTAGGAACTTCACATGATATCAAAACAACAAATTTTAGACGCTTATCACAACCGCTACGCTTGCAAAAGCTACGATCCTAATAAAAAAATCAGTCAAGAAGATCTGACTTTTATTCTAGAAACGGCCCGCTTATCTCCCAGCTCCTTTGGACTGGAACCTTGGCGTTTTCTCGTCATTGAGAATCAACAAATTAAAGAGTTGATTCGTGACATTGCTTGGGGAGCTAAAGATAAGATCATGGATTGCAGCCATTTTATTGTTATCTTGGCTCGCCAGCAAAGTGCATTGCAGCCCGGAAGCGAATACATTCGCCAACAACGCGCAGAAATCATGAAATTACCCGCCGAAGTGATCACATTGTATGAGGGATTTTACCGTAATTTTTGTGAAAACGAATTTAATTTAAACACAGAAGAAGCCTATTACGCCTGGGCAAGCCGCCAGTGTTACATCGCCTTGGGCAATATGCTGACCAGCGCCGCCATGATTGGAATTGACTCAACCCCGATCGAAGGCTTCCCACTTGAAAAACTGAATAACGCATTAGTAGAAGAAGGTTTATACGACCCGCAAGCATTTAAACTCAGCGTAATGGCAGCTTTTGGCTATCGTACCGGCGAACCCCGCGCTAAAACTCGCCGTGCTTTTGACGATGTAGTGAGTTATATCAAATAAAGTAGATATTCAATATCACACTAAATATACCAAAGTGCGGTTGTACCCTGACCGCACTTTTACCTCGTGCGGCTTTGTCAAGCCCACTCAATCAACCGGATTCCCCCTCACCAAACAGCAGTGCCTCCCGGAACTGTTGTGAGTCCGCTGCCCGCTTTAATTTCATGCGCAAGCTGCAGCCAGCAGGGTGCAGGCGGGCTAAATTCAATGCATAATAACGCAGGGAGGTCAGCTTCTTTTCCCCGTTATCTTTACTACTGAGACCACGAACATCCCGATATACCACATCCAACATCCAATGTGCCTTCCTTTTTTTGAGCGATAAATGCTCCCGAATACTCTCTGCTAATTGTGGTAATGCGGCATTTAAGCTGCTGATATAACAGTCTAACTTAGAGTCTAATTTGCTGTTCTGCCCCAACTCTGACTGTGCCTCTGCACACAACACCGTCTGAATCCCTTCCCAGCGCATGGGTTCAGACAACCATTCATCAACCGGTAATTTTTTATACTGTCGCCCAGTATTTATATTTTCATAATAATCAATAACTTGTGGATTTTCTCGTTCCATTTTATGAAAATAGGCTGCAATTTCTTTGCGAAACATTGCATGATTATTATTTAACGCAACCACATAGTCTGCTTGCTTATCCTTTAGTTGCTCAACAATCTTTTTCTGTGTGTTGCAGGCATAAACGGAAACTATCGCTCGTCTCAATTTTAATGTCTGGAGTATTTCCAACACACCTTGCTGTTCATTACGCCAACGTGGAGATTTATGTTGTATCAGTATCACACCGCGCATTTTACTTTGTATGGTAATGCTATGCAGTGCACTTTTCGCCTCATGCCCGAAGCAGTTACGAAGGTTTTTTCCATCCCATGGAATCTGCTCAAGATTTTTGCTCTGACGTAATTCGTTAACAAAATTGATAAAAATATCATTTAATTGGCTTGAATGGAGTTTGCAAACAAGATCAGCGATCGTTTCTTTAGATGGTATGCCTTGTGTAAAAGGTAAATATTGGCGCAACCAAGAGAGATGGCTTTCGCCAAACTGGTGAACATCGCACCATGTTTTTGCTCCTGACAGTACAGCGGTCATGGTTAAAAAAATCAACTCTAATAAAGAATATCTCTGGGCGTCATGCTCAATTTGCTCAGCCTGCGCAAAAAAGTTAAAAAAATCCATAACACCTCCTCAACAATTACGAACAATACATACCTTATAAAGCTTTACGTTATACTTACTATAAAATAATAGGCTGTTTTTTAACAATGGTTATTGCGGTTTTATTGATATCGGCTAAGAAATTGGTGTTGATGCCTGTTTTTTATCCAGCACATTTATTTTTGCGCCCATACAAAA
>VDHG01000149.1 GCA_006228005.1 Testudinibacter crocodili | reverse complement strand
AAACCCGATAGCTAAATTTAAGATGAACGAGAAAATATCAAAGCCCAAAGTGCGGTCAAGGCAAACGAGCTAATTCTCCTTGCTGTAACTCAAATAATGATCCCTTTGCCACAGGCATTTGTTTTAACTGATCTTGGGAGATGGCGGTGATGAAGACTTGCGAGGAACTGTGTTGTAGCCTTTCTGCCAGCAGGCGTTGTTTATGTTGATCCAACTCGGAGGCGAAGTCGTCCAGTAAGAACAGGCAGTGGCGCTGTTTGGTTTCGGTTAAATGTTCGCCTTGTGCCAAACGCAGGGCGCACATCATCAGTTTTAACTGTCCGCGTGACAATACATCATCGACCGGCAAGCCGTTGGCTTTAAAGCGAAAATCGGCTTTTTGCGGACCGGAGACGGTGTAACCGATATTTTTATCACGCTCAAAATTCTGCGCCAGCAGTTCGGCATAGTCGAGATCTTTATCCCAACCTTGATGGAAGCTGACTTGAATCTCCAGTTCTGGCAAGAACAGGCGACAAGTTTTCTCAATATTCGGGCGCAACGCCTCAGTATACTGCCTGCGCCAGTCGCTGATTTGCTGTGCCAACGGTGATAATTCGTTGTCCCAAATTTTCAGCGGTGCATACTGTGAGCTTTGTTGCAGCGCGGCATTGCGCTGTTTCAACAGGCGGCGCAGCCTTGCCCAACAGGCATAAAATTCGGTTTGGTGGTGAAACAAGCCCCAATCCAAAAATGCACGTCGAAATGCCGGGCCGCCGTTGAGCAAACTCAAGCCTTCGGGAGAGATAATCTGCATTGGCAACAACTGCGCCAAATCGGCTATTTTATTGCCGTCTTCGCCGTTGATTTTTACGGTGGTGTCGCCCTGACGGGTTTTCTGCAAACCCAACGCCCAGTCGTGTTGCTGCTCGTTCATACGGGCGTGCAGGGTAAAGTGCGGT
>VDHG01000148.1 GCA_006228005.1 Testudinibacter crocodili | reverse complement strand
TCTTTGTCAATAATCTGAAGTGCGGTTGTTCAACCGCACTTTATTTTTTTAAGTACTTTGTTTTTTTAAGTACTGTGTTTTTTAAGTACTTTGTAGATTATCTTCGCTGTTATTTTGTGCTGTCGCTCACAATTTTTTAAATAAATTTTTGTTGTCTGCAAAGCAACGATCACGCTAGCCTTGAATTTTCAATCACTCGCTCAATGTCAATCTTTTTTATCCTTTTCTACGACAAATTTTATACTTGATATTTCCCACCAGACACATTATCTTGTATCTCGTTTTCAATTGAACACCACATATAGTGTTCAAATAATCATCTTCAACTACTTTCAATACACTTATTTCAATAGACTCAAAATTGATGGGATATAGGTAATCAAATGAATAAAGCATTGATGGTCACCAAACGTGATGGGCGTTTGGAGCCGATTGATTTAGATAAAATCCACCGCGTGATCACATGGGCTGCAGAAGGGCTGGATAATGTCTCGGTTTCACAGGTTGAACTGCGTTCACACATCCAATTTTACGAAGGTATCCGCACTTCAGATATTCATGAAACCATTATCAAAGCGGCTGCCGATTTAATCACCAAAGATTCTCCGGATTACCAATATCTGGCAGCACGTCTGGCGGTATTTCATTTGCGTAAAAAAGCCTATGGTCATTTCGATCCGCCGCGCCTGTATGATCATGTCAAAAAATTAGTACGCATGGGCAAATACGATGAAGCGTTGATGACTGATTACAGCCGCGAAGAATGGGATGAAATGGACAGCTTCCTTGACCACTGGCGTGATATGAATTTCTCGTATGCCGCTGTGAAACAGCTAGAAGGCAAGTATTTGGTACAAAACCGTGTGACCGGCGAAATTTATGAGTCGGCACAATTTTTGTATTTGCTGGTTGCGGCTTGTTTATTTAGTCAATATCCGCAAGAAACCCGTCTGGATTTTGTGCGCCGCTTCTATGATGCAACCTCCACCTTTAAAATCTCGCTGCCGACCCCGATTATGTCCGGTGTGCGCACCCCAACCCGTCAATTCAGCTCTTGTGTGTTGATCGAGTGCGGTGACAGCTTGGATTCGATTAATGCGACCGCTGCGTCTATCGTCAAATATGTTTCTCAGCGTGCCGGCATCGGCATCAACGCCGGTGCTATTCGTGCGCTGGGCAGCCCGATCCGTGGCGGCGAAGCATTTCACACCGGCTGTATTCCGTTCTATAAACATTTCCAAACCGCAGTCAAATCTTGCTCGCAAGGCGGGGTGCGCGGCGGCGCGGCAACAGTGTATTACCCATTCTGGCATTTAGAAGTCGAAAGCCTGTTGGTGCTGAAAAACAACCGCGGTGTGGAAGACAACCGAGTGCGTCACATGGACTACGGGGTGCAACTGAACAAATTGATGTATCAGCGTTTAATCAAAAACGGCAACATCACCCTGTTCAGCCCGTCTGATGTACCTGGCTTGTATGAAGCGTTTTTTGCCGATCAAGACCGTTTTGACGAGCTGTATGAAAAATATGAAGCGGACGATTCGATTCGTAAACGCACAGTCAAAGCCAGTGAGCTGTTTTCATTGCTGATGCAAGAACGCGCCTCGACTGGGCGGATTTATATCCATAACGTCGATCACAGCAACACCCACTCGCCGTTTGATCCAGCAGTTGCACCGGTGCGCCAATCCAATCTGTGTTTGGAAATTGCCCTGCCGACCAAACCATTACAGCATTTCCATGATGAAAATGGCGAAATTGCGCTATGTACTCTGTCGGCATTTAACTTAGGCAAAATCGAACATTTAGATGAATTAGAAGAGTTGTCAGAACTGGCAGTACGTGCATTAGATGCATTGTTGGATTATCAAGACTACCCGATCAAAGCCGCTGAAATCGGCTCAATGGGGCGTCGTTCACTGGGTATTGGTGTGATCAACTACGCCTATTATCTGGCAAAACACGGCGTGCGTTACTCCGACGGCAGTGCCAACGATCTGACGCACCGCACTTTTGAAGCGATTCAATACTACTTGTTGAAAGCCTCAAATAAATTGGCAAAAGAACTCGGACCTTGCCGCTATTTTAACGAAACCACCTACGCTCAAGGAATTTTACCAATCGATACCTATAAAAAAGACATCGACGGTTTAACCCAAGAGCCGCTGCACTACGACTGGGAAAGTTTGCGCCAAGAAATCAAAGAGTCCGGCTTGCGCAACTCTACTCTGACAGCGCTGATGCCGTCAGAAACTTCGTCGCAGATTTCCAATGCCACCAACGGCATCGAGCCACCGCGCGGTCACGTCAGTATCAAGGCGTCCAAAGACGGAATCTTGCGCCAAGTGGTGCCGGATTATGAAAACTTAAGTGAAAATTACGAATTATTGTGGGATATTCCAAGCAATGACGGTTATTTGCAATTAGTCGGTATTATGCAGAAATTTGTCGATCAAGCGATTTCAGCCAATACCAACTACGACCCGAAACGCTTTGAAGATGGAAAAGTGCCGATGAAACGCTTGTTGGGCGATTTATTGACGGCATATAAATACGGATTAAAAACCCTGTATTATCAAAACACGCGCGACGGTGCCGACGACAATCAAGATGATATTGACGACAGCTGCTCCGGCGGTGCGTGCAAAATTTAATTGAGGTAACAATCCTTTTAGCATAATTTAATCAATAGAGGTCAACATGGCATATACCACGTTTTCGCAAACTAAAAATGATCAACTGAAAGAGCCGATGTTTTTCGGTCAAAATGTGAACGTAGCGCGCTACGATCAACAAAAATATGAAACGTTTGAAAAACTGATTGAAAAACAACTATCGTTTTTCTGGCGACCGGAAGAGATCGACGTATCGCAAGACCGCATCGACTATCAAGCCTTGCCTGAACATGAAAAACATATTTTTATCAGCAACTTAAAATATCAAACCTTATTGGATTCGATCCAAGGCCGTAGCCCTAACGTAGCGTTGCTGCCGGTGGTTTCGTTGCCGGAACTGGAAACCTGGATTGAAACATGGACGTTTTCGGAAACGATTCATTCACGTTCTTATACACACATCATCCGTAATATCGTCAATGATCCGTCAGTGGTATTCGATGACATCGTCACCAACGAAGAGATCATCAAACGCGCCAAAGACATCTCTATCTATTACGATGACTTTATCCGTGATACCCAGCTTTACACCCTGTACGGTGCCGGCACTTACACCGTGGACGGCAAAGAATGCGTAGTCAGTTTACGCAGTTTGAAAAAGCAACTGTATCTGTGCCTGATGAGCGTTAATGCGCTGGAAGCAATTCGTTTTTATGTTTCGTTCGCCTGTTCGTTTGCCTTTGCCGAGCGCAACCTGATGGAAGGCAATGCCAAAATCATTAAATTTATCGCCCGTGACGAAGCCCTGCATTTGACCGGTACCCAGCATATTTTAAACATTATGGCATCAGGACAAGACGATCCTGAAATGGGTGAAATCATCGAAGAGTGTAAACAAGAGGCTTACGATCTGTTCGTGGCAGCGGCAGAACAAGAGAAAGAGTGGGCGGATTACCTGTTCAAAGACGGCTCAATGATCGGCTTGAACAAAGATATTCTGTGCCAATACGTCGAATACATCACCAATATCCGGATGCAGGCAGTCGGTTTACCGCTCCCGTTCCAAGCCCGTTCCAACCCGATTCCGTGGATTAACGCTTGGCTGGTGTCTGACAACGTACAGGTCGCACCACAAGAAGTGGAGGTCAGCTCGTATCTGGTTGGGCAAATCGATTCCAAAATCGACGCTGACGATTTCGGCGATTTTAACCTGTAACTCCCTTTTCGATACCGCTCTTTTGTTATATTGATCCAATGTCTCACAACAAAAGAGCGGTTTTGTTTCGCAATGAAAATCCATAAAATCACCCTACCGCAGCAACAGCGTACTGTCGAACACGACAACCGCACTTCCCTGCTGCAAACCTTGGAAAATCATGGAATTTTGCATGAATACCAGTGCCGCTCCGGCTACTGCGGCTCATGTCGAGTAAAGTTACTGAGTGGTAAAGTGAGTTATACGGAAACGCCATTAGCGTTTTTATCCGCCGATGAGATTTTATTATGTTGTTGTACAGTGGAAAGCGATTTGGAGATTGAGTTTTAGCTCATATTTTACTTCCATATCAATTGCTAATCGTCAGGTTGTCAGCAAAATATCCGGTTGTCGGTGTTCAGTACCATGTTTTTCTGGATCACACTGTCGTTTTCCTACCTGTGCTGAACCCTCAATCGCTAAGCCGTAACTGTTGCCATTTGTGCCGATAAAACCACCTACACTCCAACCACTGTTTTTATTGTCGCTGCGGTTAGAATAGGTGTCTTGTACCGATTCCAGGTTGATATTCACACCATCACTGAACCAAACACAATCCCCTACCACACTT
>VDHG01000147.1 GCA_006228005.1 Testudinibacter crocodili | reverse complement strand
CGCAAAGTGGCTGACTTATGTATATGGCGGATACCAATATTTCTGCCACAATAGTGCATGAAATTATTTAAAAAAAGTCTTACACTAGTCTCTACTTTTTAATTCAGGTTTTTCATTCAGGAGAATATTATGGCGATTTTAGTTACTGGCGGTGCCGGTTATATCGGGTCACACACGGTAGTCGAGCTGTTGCAAGATAATCAAGAGGTGATCATTCTCGACAATTTGTGCAATTCGTCGGAAAAATCCTTGCAGCGGGTTGCCACTATCACCGGCAAAAAACCAACGTTCTATCAAGGGGATATTCTCGATTCCCATATTTTACAAACGATTTTCCAACAACATTCAATTGATTCGGTGATCCATTTTGCTGGCTTGAAAGCGGTTGGTGAAAGTGTGCGTAAACCGATTGAATATTATCAAAACAATGTGCAAGGCACGATTAACCTGCTGTTGGAGATGCGCAAAGCAGAAGTGTTTAATATTGTGTTCAGCTCTTCCGCCACGGTGTACGGCGATCCGGAAATTGTGCCGATCACTGAAAGCTGTAAAATCGGCGGCACCACCAATCCATACGGCACGTCTAAATTAATGGTGGAACAAATTTTAGCGGATGCAGCGAAATCCGATCCACGTTGGAGTATGATGATTTTGCGCTATTTCAATCCGGTCGGTGCACATAAGAGCGGTTTGATCGGTGAAGATCCGAATGGTATTCCAAACAATCTGCTGCCGTTTATCAGCCAAGTGGCAATCGGCAAATTGCCACAACTGTCGATTTTCGGCAGCGACTACAACACGCCGGACGGCACCGGTGTACGCGACTATATCCATGTGGTCGATTTGGCACTAGGCCATTTAAAAACGCTTGCCAAACACAAAAACGACAGCGGCTTGCATATCTATAATTTAGGTACCGGCATCGGTTATTCGGTGTTAGATATGGTGAAAGCCTTTGAGCAAGCTAACGGTATCACCATTGCGTATAAATTGGTCGAGCGCCGTCCGGGCGATATTGCCACTTGTTATTCAGACCCAAGTTTAGCCGCCGAACAGCTGGGATGGAAAACGCAATATTCGTTGCAGCAAATGATGCAAGACACTTGGAATTGGCAAAAAAACAATCCAAACGGCTATCGAGATTAATTTTTAACGGGCAGACGACTAAGAATCTGCTCTGAAATACACCATTTTATCTATTTTATTGGGGTCGCCTTATGGTCGAAACAGAACAAAAAAGAAGTGTATTATCCCAAATTTTCACCCGCAAAATGTTGATTTGCGTTTTCACCGGCTTCAGTTCGGGTTTGCCATTGTATATTTTGATTTCACTGATTCCAGCGTGGTTGCGCTCGGAGCAAGTAGATCTCGCCACAATCGGCTTTTTCGCGCTCACCGGCTTGCCGTACACCTGGAAATTTCTTTGGTCACCGCTGCTCGACCGCTTTATTCCGCCATTTTTGGGACGGCGACGTGGCTGGATTCTGATCTCGCAGTTGCTGTTGATCGTCTCTTTGGGGCTATTTGGTTTTCTCGATCCGAAAACCCAAGGCGGTTTACAACTGATCGCTGCCGCTGCCACATTGGCGGCATTCTTTTCTGCTACGCAAGATATTGTATTGGATGCCTACCGCCGTGAGATTTTATCGGATAGAGAGCTGGGCTTGGGCAATTCAATTCATGTCAATGCCTATCGAATCGCCGGTTTTGTGCCCGGCTCGTTGTCGCTGATTTTGGCGGATTACCTGCCGTGGTCAACCACGTTTATGATTACCGCACTTTTCATGCTGCCCGGCATTTTGATGACGCTGTTTTTAAGCTACGAGCCAAAAATCGATCTGCCACCGCACCGCACTTTAACCGACACCTTCACCAAACCGTTCAATGAGTTTTTCAGCCGCAAGGGGGTGATCAGCGCACTGGGTATTTTAAGTTTTATTTTCCTGTATAAATTCGGTGACAGCATGGCGACCGCACTTATCACCCCGTTTTATCTAGACATGGGCTTCAGCAAAACCAATATCGGTATTGTGGCTAAAAATGCCTCAGTCTGGCCGATGTTGCTTGCCGCCATTGCCGGCGGCATTATCATGCTGAAAATTGGCATCAACCGGGCATTATGGCTGTTCGGTGTGGTGCAAATCGTCACTATTTTAGGTTTTGCTT
>VDHG01000146.1 GCA_006228005.1 Testudinibacter crocodili | reverse complement strand
TTTGTCTACTATGCCTAAATTTTGTGTAGTGATTTCTGCTGCTTGCAATAGCATGCTTTGGCGTGCTTGATCGTCAATCAGATGAATATCATCAAAAATCTGATGTTGAATATCCTTGATGCCGCAGTAGTTAAACAAACCGTCAACCAACGTATCTTGCATCGATTTATCAAAACCACGTTGTTGATATTCCGCCAAGTTACTGCCAATCAAAATAAATTGCTGTAGCTTTTTCCCGTTTAATAGCCCATGAGAAATGCCATTTTCTGTTTTATAGGCAAAACCGTGCGTTAATACGCGATCCAGATAACCTTTCAAGATGGCTGGAAATCCCATCCACCATAGCGGATAAACCAGCGTGATTAAATCAGCATTTAAGATGAGCTGCTGCTCATAGCGAATTTCTGCCGCAATAATACCCTGATACGATCCTTGCAACTCTTCATAGGATAAAATCGGGTTAAAATTCATGCGATACAGATCACGGATCATAACTGCACCACCGCACTTTTTACTGCTGGTGGCAATGCTGTCGACGATGGCTTTGCTGAAGCTGTGTAAGTGCGGATGGGCGTAAATAATTAAGTGTTGCATATTAGCACTTCAGACCAGTTTAATTGATGATTTTCTCAACGGACAGCGTAATTCCGTCAACCTTAGATACTTTTACCGTATCGCCGACCTGCAAATTGGCACCTTTAATCCGCCAAGTGGTGTCGCCGAAATGCGCACGCCCGATACCGCTTGCTGTCATTTCAGTCACGGTGCCACGTTGAGTGAGCATTGCAATGCCACGTTGGTTAAGTGCGGTATGCGGATCTGCCTGCTGATCTTTATGGTGCTGGTAACGCCACCACACCAGGCTGGCGATCACGGCTAGACCGGCAAAAATAACCCAACTCCAGATTATTGGCAATGGGAAAAGGCAGCTTAAACCGGCGACCGCCAAGGCAGCCAGCCCCCACCAGAGCAGGAAAATGCCCGGTAGGATAGCCTCGGCGATTAAGAGGATAAAACCGAAAATCAACCAAGACCAAAACGTCCAAGTAGCAAACCATTCCATGTTGTCCCTCTCTAAGTTAAAAGTTTATCAGGCTTTTTTATCGCCTTTGAGTAATTCACTGATACCGGCAACCGAACCGATTAAGCTTCCGGCTTCCAGCGGCATCAACACCACTTTGCTGTTTTGTGCCTGCCCGATTTGTTGCAAGGCTTCGGTATATTTTTGTGCGATAAAGTAGTTGATGGCTTTAGTATCACCACTGGCAATCGCATCGGACACCATTTGGGTAGCTTTGGCTTCGGCTTCGGCTTCCCGTTCGCGCGCTTCGGCTTTCAGAAAGGCTTCCTGTCTTTCCCCTTCAGCTTTCAGAATGCGGGATTGTTTATCACCTTCGGCACGCAGAATGGCGGCTTGGCGCACCCCTTCGGCTTCCAGAACATCAGCACGTTTATTACGTTCTGCTTTCATTTGTGCGTTCATCGAATCGATCAACTCTTTTGGCGGACGTACGTCACGAATCTCAATCCGGGTGACTTTGACCCCCCATGGATTGGTGGCCTCATCGACGATTGACAACAAACGGCTATTGATTGAATCGCGCTGCGACAACATTTCGTCCAACTCCATTGAGCCCAACACAGTACGGATATTGGTTAATGTCAGGTTGATAATCGCTTGTTCCAGATGGTTGACTTCATAGGCAGCATTGCGGGCATCGACGACTTGTACGAAACAAACCGCATCAATCGACACATTGGCATTATCTTTCGAGATCACCTCTTGTGACGGAATATCCAACACCTGTTCCATCATGTTGATTTTACGTCCGACCCGATCGATAAACGGCACAATAAAATTCAGACCTGGCGTCAACGTGCGGGTGTAGCGTCCAAAGCGTTCTATCGTCCAGTGATAACCTTGCGGCACGGTTTTCAGGGCGGAAAACAGGGTAAAAATGACAAACAGCACAAAAAACACTGTTGCAATCGGCAAACCATCTAAAAAATCCATAACGGAAATTCCTCTCTTTTTAAGTCGATTAACAGGATAAAACGTATCAGTAAATAACGTTTAACTTTGATAATAATCGTAACTGTCGTTATTTGCAATAAATTCGAAAGTGCGGTTGATGCACTTAGGCTGATCTTCTAAGTGGTGTGAAACAAACAGCAGTTGTGTTGCACTGTTGCTGATCAATTGTTCGATAAAAGTGAGTACTAGCTGGCGGTTAATCCCGTCCAACCCCATCAGTGGTTCGTCCAAAATCAAGATCGGCGGGTGTTTGACCATGGCACGCACAATCAAGAGTAACCGCTGTTGCCCCCAAGACAGCGTACGAAACGGTTTGTCGGCAAAGGATAACATATGAATACGCTCCAGCCATTGCAGGGCGTTTAAACGTAAACTGTCCGGAATTTGTTGATAAACGCCAATAGAATCGTAATAGCCGGAGACAATCACCTCAAGTGCGCTGCAATTGACCCGATAATCCAGATGGAACTGGTTGCTGAGAAAACCGATTTTTTGTTTGATTTGCCAAACGGTTTCGCCACTGCCACGCTGTTTACCAAAAATCTTGACTGGGTTGCAGAATGCCTGCGGATGATCGCCACTAATCAACGAGAGCAGAGTAGACTTGCCACAGCCGTTGGGACCTTTAATCCACCAATTTTCTCCTGGTTTCACCTGCCAGTTTAAGCCGTTCAAAATCAGTTTATCGCCATAGCGAACGTTGACATTGTGTAGATCAAAGACGAAATCCAGATTGTGTTCGAGGGTTTGTGGCGTTTCGGCAGGCAGCGGAATGGCTTGATAAGCGCTATTTTCGGCGTGACAAAGTTGTTGAAAAACCGCACTTTGACGGATAATTTCAGCGCTATCCTGCAAGATAAGGCGGCAATTGTTCATCATGGCGATGGTATTGGCTTGTGATGGAATATCGTCCAGTCGATTAATGATCAGGATTACCGTCATGTGTTGGCAAAGTGCGGTCAGTAAGTCAATCCAAAATGCTTGCGATGCTTGATCCAAACCTTCGAACGGCTCATCTAAAATCAGCAATTGAGGGCGACTGATCAGTGCTTTAGCCAATAATACTTTACGCCCTTCACCGGTGGAAAGGTGCTTAAAAGCGCGGTTCAGTAATGGGGTAATCTGCAGCGTCTGAGCCAATTCGGCTAAAAAGTGCGGTTGGTTATGTTGTTCTAAAATCAGTTCGGCGGCGGTTTTGCCATGATAATCGGGATCGACACAATCGTTATTCAGATCACGATAAATCTGTTCGACAATCTGCTGTTGTTGCTCAAAAGAGAGCAGGCTGATCTGTTGGAATGAATTTTGATAATCGCCAGTGTAAGGCGCCTTTTTCTGTGCCAGAAATTTAGCTAAGGTACTTTTGCCACTGCCGTTATGCCCGACAATCACTGCAAATTCGTTTGGCATAATTTGAAAATTATCAATAGTGACAAACAACTGATTGCTGATTTTAATTTGTGCTTGTTGTAATTGGATGGCGGTTGGCATAGTACCTCGTAATGTGTTCATTTATTCATGGGTAAATTAAATCAATATGTAAATTAAACCAATGGATGAAAAAAAGCGAATCAGTTTTACACCGATTCGCTTGTCTTGGATAAAAATAGTTGAGTGAACGACTATTTTGCTAAATTCACTAACCGTTGCTGCGTTTTTCTGCAATATCTGCGGCGGCAGTGAATACCACATCAGTTGAAGAGTTCAGTGCAGTTTCCACCGAATCTTGAATCACACCGATAATAAAGCCGACGCCAATCACTTGCACCGCAATATCATTTGGAATACCGAATAGGCTACAAGCCAATGGAATCAGCAACAAGGAACCCCCGGCAACACCGGAAGCACCACAAGCGCAGACACTGGCAATCACGCTTAACAACAGGGCCGTGGTGAAATGGACTTCGATGCCGAGTGTAGTCACAGCCGCCAGGGTTAACACTGTGATGGTAATTGCGGCACCGGCCATGTTAATGGTTGCACCCAATGGAATGGAAACAGAGTACAGCTCTTCGTTTAATTCCAGACGTTTTGCCAAGTTCATGTTGACCGGAATATTGGCGGCAGAACTGCGGGTGAAGAATGCGGTTAAGCCGCTTTCACGCACCGCAGTCCAGATTAATGGATACGGATTTTGGTGGGTTTTCCAGAATACTAAAATAGGATTGACCACAAATGCGACAAACAGCATTGAACCGACTAATACATACAACAAGTGGGCATAAGCACCAAGTTCCTCTAAGCCTTTGTCCGCCATTGCTGCAGCCACTAAGCCGAATACCCCGAATGGTGCGAAAGCGATCACGACTTTTACGATCATGGTTACGGCTTCTGCCAATTCGTGAATAATACGCTTGGTGCTTTCAGAAGCGTGGCGTAATGCGATACCTAAGCCGATTGCCCATGCCAAAATACCGATATAGTTGGCATTAAACAGCGCTTGAATCGGGTTATCCACCACGTTCATCAATACCGTCAGCAGAACTTCACTAACATTTTGTGGCGGGCTTAATTCAGCACCAGAGGTGACCAGTGTCAATTGGCTTGGGAACAAGAAACTGGCGATGACTGCTGTCAGTGCCGCGAGGAACGTACCGACAATATACAGTACGATAACGGATTTCATCGCCTTACTATTGTGTTCGACATTGCTGGCTTTGCGGTTGGCAATCGCCGACAACACTAAGATAAACACCAGAATAGGTGCAATTGCGCGTAAACCACGCACAAACAGCGTACCTAAAACACTGACGCTTTCCGCTAGGTTAAAACCTAATGTAGGAGTCAAGCGGTGTGCAATCAATCCGGCAATAATACCCAGCACCAGACCAATCGAGATTTTGGTGATTAAACTGCCTTGAAACAGCAGTTTGATTAAAAAGTGATTTGAGTTACTCATAGTTTTCTTCTTTTTATGGTGAATGATAAGGTCTTTTTACATCATCTCTGAAGCGAGACTCGAGCTAAGATTAACGTAAAATTTTAAATAATAAAACATAAAATTTAAGCAAATCAGCTTTTTTGTAATGCTATAGCTACTTTAGTGCTAATTTTTTAATTATTGCATAAGAAAATTGCGAATAACCCATCAAATTATTCAATGCTTTACTGTTTGCTATTATTATTTTTGTCAATAAAAAATAAAAAACAGTTGAATGCTGTATAAAAATACAGTATAAATCACTGTATAAATACCCAGTTAAATAGTGCCGGCGTTCGTTAAAGTTAAAAATTGACACAAAAGAAGGAGCGAATTATGTATAACAATATGAATAGCATTGATAATTCAGCCAGACATCCCTATTCTTACCAACCAATGCCGGTCTATGATGATCAACAACAGGCAACATTTCATTTTGGTAAGCAAAGTGCGGTCAAATACAAAATGGATCTAAACCTTTACTGTATCAAAAAACCCAAACAGACATTTTTTATGCGAGTGAATAACCCGAATTTGACCTCTTGGGGAATTGAGCAGGGTGATATGTTGGTTATCGAAGAAACCGCTCAAATTATACCCGGTGATTTGGTGGTGATTGAACAAAACGGCACTTTACAGTTGTACGAATTTTTTTCAGCAGAAGAGAATAATTTGATCTTTTTCTCGCTAGATTCCAAACATGATAATTTACGGGTTCCCTCACTACAGCAAGTGCGGTTGCAAGGTGTGATCACCAATACAATTCATCAATTCAGAGGGCGTATTAAAGGCGATAGAGCCGCCTGATGGCAATTTTTTATTGATTCAAACCTATTGATTCTGCTTCTGTGCTATAGTGGACAACCAGAGTACCAATTTGTCCGCAATCGGAAGTAGCCATCAGAACAGGGAGTTAAATCAAGTCATGCTTTTGCAACAATACCTTTCAATCAGTCCGCCATTATTTTTAGTCCTCGCTTTTTTACTGGTTGCGGTTTGGTTGTTTATTTCCAATAAAATCAGAATGGATGTGGTAGCGTTGTTGGTGATGGTGGCATTCAGTTTGAGCGGAATTTTGAGTGTGCCGGAAATTTTGGCTGGATTTAGCGATCCAAATATTATTTTGATTGCGCTACTGTTCGTGGTCGGTGAAGGGTTGTTGCGAACTGGGGTTGCTTATCAAGTGAGTGAATGGCTGATTAAAGCGGCGGATAATAATGAAGTCAAAATTCTGGTGTTGCTGATGGTGGCGGTGGCGGGATTGGGCGCATTTATGAGTTCTACCGGCATTGTGGCGATTTTTATTCCGGTGGTATTGGCAATTTGTGCGCAGATGAATATTTCACCGAAACGCTTGATGATGCCGCTGAGTGTGGCTGGCTTAACCAGTGGGATGACAACGTTGATCGCAACACCGCCTAACCTGATTGCGAATGCGGAATTGGTTCGGGCAGGGGAGCCGCCGCTTGGTTTTTTCACATTTACCCCGATTGGTTTGATGGTATTAGTATTAGGAATCGGCTATATGCTGTTTGCTCGCCGATTTTTGGATAGTGATAACCAAGGTCATGAGAAAAACAACTATAACCGCACTTCGATGAATGATTTGATCGAAAGTTATCAAGTCCAAGATCGTTCCAAGCAGGCGCTGGTAATGCCAGGTTCTCGTTTGATCGGCAAAACACTCGATGAGCTGCACCTACATTCTCAATATCGTATTTTAGTGGTTGCAGTCGAGCGCTGGCGCCGAATTCGTCACATTGTCGTCACCGCGTCTGCATTGACCGATGTGCGCGAGAAAGATATTTTATTACTGGATATTGCCAATAATGACTTAGATTGGACGCAGTTTTGTGAAGAATACGGATTGAAACCGATCGAAGTGCGTGGCAACTACTATAGTGAAAAAGCGAAATCGGTCGGCATGGCGGAGATTTCACCGATTCCGGAAAGTGCTAATTTGGGTAAAACGGTGCGTGAAATTAAATTTCAGCACAAATACGGTTTAATTATTGCTGGTGTTAAACGCGGTACCAAGCGGATTACCGAAGAATTAGCCGATGTCGTGATTACCACAGGGGATCAGTATTTGGTCATCGGTGATTGGAAACAGATTCGTGAACTGCGCAGCAGTAATAAAGATTTCTTTATGCTGAATTATCCCAGTGAGATTGATCAAGTTGCTCCGGCCATTACGCAAGCGCCGCATGCTATTTTGTCGGTGGTGACAATGGTGGCGTTGATGGTATCCGGCGTGGTGCCGAATGTGATCGCGGCACTGATCGCTTGCATGATGTTGGCAAAATTTCGCTGCATTGATGCACGCAGTGCCTATAATTCGATTCATTGGCCGAGCCTGATTTTGATTGTCGGTATGATGCCGTTTGCAATAGCGCTGGATAAAACCGGTGGGATTAGTCTTGCCGTCAGCGGTTTGATTGAGCTGGTTGGCGAATGGGGCATTCATGGTGTGCTAGCCAGTTTATTTATTTTGTGTGCGCTAATTGGGCTGTTTATCTCTAACACGGCGACGGCGATTTTGATGACTCCGATTGGCGTGGCATTAGCAAATGAACTTCAGACCTCAGCGCTACCGTTTGTGATTACGATTGCAGTGGCAGCATCGGCAGCATTTATGACACCGGTCTCTTCTCCGGTTAATACCATGGTATTAGGGCCGGGCGGTTACAAATTCTCTGACTTCCTGAAAATTGGGGTACCTTTCACGATTATCGTGATGATTGCCACCGTATTGGTGGTGCCGATTTTATTTGGCTAATGAATGTTATGCCGTTAGGCTGATTGTATAGCCTTTTCCGAGGCAAAATAAAACCCGATAACACATTGAGTTATCGGGGTTTTAGGCATAGTAGACAAAATGGTTGCTAATTTTGAGATCTACCATGCCTAGTAGACAAAATGGTTGCTAATATTTAAATTTATTAATAATTAGCAACCTTTTTTATTTAAAAAATCTTTAATAAACATAATCTTATGATGTTTAGTTAGTCCATTATGAGCAGCCAGATTTCTCTTAAG
>VDHG01000145.1 GCA_006228005.1 Testudinibacter crocodili | reverse complement strand
TAGTAGACAAAATGGTTGCTAAAAAGTGGGCTAAAGCCTTATAGTAATTGGCTTTAACCCACTTTTTTGAAATATGAATAAAAAATTGCCCTTTCTGCCAAAATCAAAATATTCGCAAATATGGTGTTCGTAATAATATTCAGCGTTATAAATGTAATGTCTGCAATAAAACATTCATCTCCAAGAAAAAATTAGATCCCATTAAAATTTGGTCTGATTACACTTTCGGAAAACAAACTTACAAACAACTTGCTGATAAATATCATTGTTCAATTAGAACGATCCAACGATATATATTAAAAGCACCGAAAGCATCATTAAATTTACCAATAAATCAAAAATTAAATATATTAATGGATACGACTTTCTTCGGTCGTGAGTTTGGTATTCTTGTGTTGATGGATAGTATCACCGAAAAAGTCATTTTTCATCGTGTAGTAAGTACGGAGAAAGCCTTATATTACCGATTAGCCATTAATGAATTAAGAGAAAAAAATTATTATATTCAATCTATTACCTGCGATGGAAAGCGAGGCTTGCTGAAAGATCTTTTAAATGCACCGATCCAGATGTGTCAATTTCACCAAGTTGCGCTTGTCATCAGAAAATTAACCCGAAAGCCAAAATCAGAAGCGGGAAAAGCATTAAAAATACTTGTTAAAACACTCAAAATAAGCCGTAAGAATGAGTTTTATATAAACCTGTATCATTGGTATCTTAAGCATAAAACATTCTTAAATGAGCGTTCTGATAAGCCTGATGAAAAAGGTAAATATCCTTATAAGCATCGTGGCGTTCGTAGTGCTTATGCAAGCTTGCTACGGAATATGGATCATTTATTTACCTTTGAAAAATACGCTGAATTAAATATTGAAAAAACGACTAATCGTTTGGAGGGTTTATTTAGTGAACTTAAGAGAAATCTGGCTGCTCATAATGGACTAACTAAATATCATAAGATTATGTTTATTAAAGATTTTTTAAATAAAAAAGGTTGCTAATTATTAATAAATTTAAATATTAGCAACCATTTTGTCTACTAGGCATGGTAGATCTCAAAATTAGCAACCATTTTGTCTACTATGCC
>VDHG01000144.1 GCA_006228005.1 Testudinibacter crocodili | reverse complement strand
AGATCAACAGACCCTAACAAAGGATTAATAAATGTCTGCGCAAATTATTTCTGGCACACATATTGCAGCCCAAATAAAAACCGAGATTGCAGAAAAAATCCGTGATCGTATACGTGAAGGTAAACGGGTGCCTGGGCTAGCAGTCATTTTAGTTGGTGCCGATCCGGCTTCACAAGTCTATGTCGGCAGCAAACGCAAAACCTGTGCCGAGCTGGGGATTTATTCGCAATCTTACGACTTGCCTGCCGACACAGACGAACAAACGTTATTAGCACTCATCGAACAACTAAATAATAATACGCAAATTGATGGTATTTTAGTTCAACTGCCGTTACCAGCACAAATCGACGCAACCAAAGTGATTGAACGTATCACTCCAAGTAAGGATGTCGATGGGTTTCACCCATACAACGTCGGGCGTTTATGCCAGCGAATTCCTCTACTGCGCGCCTGCACCCCTTATGGTATCATTAAACTGTTACAAACCACCGACATCAATCTGTATGAACAACATGCGGTGGTGGTTGGTGCCTCAAATATTGTCGGGCGACCAATGGCGCTAGAGCTACTACTGGCGGGCTGTACCGTCACGGTTACTCACCGCTTTACGCAAAATTTAGAGCAGCATATCCGCCAAGCTGATATTTTGGTCGTTGCAGTCGGCAAACCGCACTTTATTCCGGGGGATTGGATTAAAAAAGGTGCAACCGTTATTGACGTCGGTATAAACCGTACCGAAAACGGCTTGGTTGGTGATGTTGATTTTAACACTGCCAGCGAAAATGCGGCATTTATTACGCCAGTGCCCGGTGGCGTTGGACCAATGACGGTTGCGATGTTGATGAGCAATACGTTGTATGCCTGCGAACACTATCATGACCAATAACGATTTTTATCGGGAAATCCTATCTCGGATTTCTATTCTAGTACTCTAAAAGGAGAAAGATATGTCTTTGAAAAAAACTATGTTGCTCGTTACTGCTTGCTCTACTGTATTAATCGCTTGCAGCCACTCCGCAGATAACCAAGTCGCTGTAAAAGATTATCAAGAACCTATTTTGGCAGCGAAATGGATCAACTATCAATGTGAAAATGGTGTTGATCAAAAACAGGCAAAAGCTCGCTACCACTTTGGCGAAGCCACTGCAGTTGCGCAAGTGACTTTAGGCGAGGAAATTTTAACCATGGATTATGATGGTGATAAATCGAATCCAGAAACAACTGTCTTTAGTGTTGGTGATTACTCTTGGTCCATCAGCAATAACGGTGCAGGTCAAACCCCTGAAAAAGAGGGCAACGGCTTCCTGACCTTAACGAAAAACGATACGGTCAATGGCGCAGCCGTTAAAGTCGATCAAATTTTGAAAAAATCCTGCTTCCCGGCTAAATAAGCCTTAATATCGAGCTATACCATATGGTATAGTAGACAAAAT
>VDHG01000143.1 GCA_006228005.1 Testudinibacter crocodili | reverse complement strand
GGTATAGTAGACAAAATGGTTGCTAAAAAGTGGGCTAAAGCCTTATAGTAATTGGCTTTAACCCACTTTTTTGAAATATGAATAAAAAATTGCCCTTTCTGCCAAAATCAAAATATTCGCAAATATGGTGTTCGTAATAATATTCAGCGTTATAAATGTAATGTCTGCAATAAAACATTCATCTCCAAGAAAAAATTAGATCCCATTAAAATTTGGTCTGATTACACTTTCGGAAAACAAACCTACAAACAACTTGCTGATAAATATCATTGTTCAGTTAGAACGATCCAACGATATATATTAAAAGCACCGAAAGCATCATTAAATTTACCAATAAATCAAAAATTAAATATATTAATGGATACGACTTTCTTCGGTCGTGAGTTTGGTATTCTTGTGTTGATGGATAGTATCACCGAAAAAGTCATTTTTCATCGTGTAGTAAGTACGGAGAAAGCCTTATATTACCGATTAGCCATTAATGAATTAAGAGAAAAAAATTATTATATTCAATCTATTACCTGCGATGGAAAGCGAGGCTTACTGAAAGATCTTTTAAATGCACCGATCCAGATGTGTCAATTTCACCAAGTTGCACTTGTCATCAGAAAATTAACCCGAAAGCCAAAATCAGAAGCGGGAAAAGAGTTAAAAATACTTGTTAAAACACTCAAAATAAGCCGTAAGAATGAGTTTTATATAAATCTGTATCATTGGTATCTTAAACATAAAACATTCTTAAATGAGCGTTCTGATAAGCCTGATGAAAAAGGTAAATATCCTTATAAGCATCGTGGCGTTCGTAGTGCTTATGCAAGCTTGCTACGGAATATGGATCATTTATTTACCTTTGAAAAATACGCTGAATTAAATATTGAAAAAACGACTAATCGTTTGGAGGGTTTATTTAGTGAACTTAAGAGAAATCTGGCTGCTCATAATGGACTAACTAAACATCATAAGATTATGTTTATTAAAGATTTTTTAAATAAAAAAGGTTGCTAATTATTAATAAATTTAAATATTAGCAACCATTTTGTCTACTAGGCATGGTAGATCTCAAAATTAGCAACCATTTTGTCTACTATGCC
>VDHG01000142.1 GCA_006228005.1 Testudinibacter crocodili | reverse complement strand
GTTGCTAGGTTCTTATTCGATTTCGCCTTATGACGTGACTAAACTGTATCAAGTCATCGCCAATGAAGGCAAAAAAATTCCACTTTCTGCGATTGAAAGTGTGTATCAACGCAACGGCGAAGTGATTTATCAGCGGGCATTCGAGCCGCAACAAGTGGTTGCGGAGGAGGCTGCGATTCAAACGTTGTATGCAATGCAACAAGCCGTAGAACGTGGCACCGGACGCAGTTTGCAACAAAATTTTGCCCAATACCGTTTAGCCGGCAAAACAGGCACCACCAACGAGGCGCGTGATACTTGGTTTGTCGGTATTGACGGTGAAAATGTCACCACGGTTTGGTTGGGACGTGACAACAACGGCAAAACCGGCTTGACCGGTGCCAGTGGCGCACTCAGCGTATATCGTGAATACCTCAGTTTGATGCCGCCAACGGTATTAAATTTACCTAAATCCGATAATCTACAGTGGGTTGGCATTAACGATTACGGCAGTTGGAATTGCAACAGCGCACGTACGATTCCAGTGTGGACAGATAAAAACCAGAATTTCTGCACTGCCCCAGTAGTCGTTCCGAGCGGCGCGGCTGCGGCAACCTCACTGCAGGATGCTGCACCAAGTGACGTTGAAAGTGCGGTTGAAAAACAACCGAGTATCTGGGATGTATTAGAGTTACAGCAAGACAGCGCTCCGGCACCGGTGGAGGATGCCCAGCCGAGCCGCTAACCAGCCGACAGCCTAATTTTAGGCATAGTAGACAA
>VDHG01000141.1 GCA_006228005.1 Testudinibacter crocodili | reverse complement strand
TTTTGTCTACTATGCCAACAAATATCAACAGATCCTAGTAACCGCACTTTGACTCTTTCCGCTTTATTTAACGGTAGCTGGTCAAAGTGCGGTTTTGTTTATCGGCGATTTAATTAATTGCCCAACCGCCAGCATAGAAGCCAACCAGAATAATCGCGATAATCACCGTGCCGATATTCAGTTTTTTGATTTCGCCGGATACCAAGCGTCCGATCACCAAAGAGGCGAAGCCCAACATAATTCCAGTCACGATATTTGCGGTCAGCACAATAAACACAGCACAAATCAAGCCGCTCATAGCACCGATGAAGTCATCAAAATCCAGTTTACTGACATTGCTCAGCATTAATAAGCCGACATACATCAAGGCTGGTGCCGTGGCATAACTGGGCACCAAGAAGGCCAGTGGCTGTAAAAACAGCATGAACAGAAATAGCACACCGACCACAATCGCCGTGATACCGGTTTTGCCTCCGGCAGCCGTGCCGGCAGCAGATTCAATATAGACTGCAGCCGGTGCTGTACCGAACAGACCGGACATTATGCTGCTAACGGAGTCTGAGGTTAATGCTTTGCCGCCATTGACGATTTGCCCGTCTTTGTCGAGTAAATTCGCTTGTCCGGCAACCGCACGAATTGTGCCGGTGGCATCAAAAATGGCGGTCATCACGAGGGCAAACACCACTGGCAAAATAGCAGGTTGCAACGCACCCATAATGTCCAAGCCGAATGCTAGCGAGTTTTCTCCAAAACTTGGCACTTTTAACACGTCACCGCTGAATTTCACATTCGGATCTGCAATCAAGCCAACTAAGGTAATTGCCACGATCACCAGCAAAATGCCGCCTTTGACGCGTAAACGTTCTAAACCGAGAATAAAAGCTAAGCCCAACAATGACATAATCACGGAAAAAGAGCTGAAATCGCCCATTTTCACCGGCAAACCGGCATTGTTGGCGACCACTAAGCCGACATTATTGGCTGCAATCAGTAATAAGAACAACCCGATACCGATGCCGGCACCGTGCGCGATGCTGCTTGGCAGATTACGTAAAATCCAAGTGCGGATTCCGGTCACGGAAATTAAGGTGAACACCACCCCCATTAAAAAGACGGCACCCAGGGCAACCGGAATACTGACTTGCTGTCCGATAACCAAGCTGTAAGCCGTAAAGGCGGTTAATGAGATCGCACAGCCGATTGCCATTGGCGTATTCGCCCAGAAACCGATTAAAATCGATCCTAATCCGGCAACCAGACAGGTGGCGATAAACACTGACTCTGGCGGAAAACCGGCATCGCCCAGCATACCGGGTACAACAATCACAGAGTAAACCATGGCTAAAAATGTGGTGAGTCCGGCAATAATTTCCTGACGGAGATTGCTGCCACGCGCGCTAAGGGCAAAGCGTTTTTCCAGCAGTGGAGCTTGCTGTGAAGATGAAGTGGTCATCGACATCGTTCCTTATGTTAAGTTGTTGCTAGGGTTAAAAGAAATAAAAAAGAAAGGTTAGGGCATTCCCTAACAAAATAAAGCGTGGGTATTTTACCTGAGCGAAAGTACTCAGTGCAACTTTTCAACAGAACTGTGGTATTTGTGTTACGGGCCATTTGTCGAGTGCGGAGAATCCGATAACAATCGCTTCGCGCTATCGGCTGAAAAATGCTAAGATCTGCAATAAGATGATAGACAAGGAACAAAAAGAGGTGCCAATGTCACGGCTTGCAATTCAAGCACGGCTAAACGAAATCGAAGCGTATTTTCAGGCACTGTCGATACACAAGGATATGCCACTGCACCGAAAATTGGATCCGCGGCTTTTTTCACCAGACAATGAAACGCTGGCGCAATGTTTAGCGCAGGCACTGACCACTTTGCAGATTGTGCAACAGGCTTGTGTTGAAGGGCAAGATGAGGCGCTGACCGCATTTTATGCAGAAAAACTGACAGCGCAATACTATGTTTTGCAGGAACTGACCGGCGACAACCGCACTTTTTATCAGACAAAGGCATCTGGCAAAGAGGCGGATCGTAATCAGCAAGCACATGAGGTACATCGTTTGCCACCACCACAACGTTTAGCAAAATATTATGAGTTTTTAACCCGTTTTAATGATTTGATTGCTGAACAATACACGCAACTGCTTGCTTGTGAAATAAGCGAAAAAAGTGCGCGACAGCAGAAAATTGCTACGCTAGAACAGCGAAAGCAACGCTGCCAAGCGGCGATCGATCATTTAGAAGAGTATTTGGCTTTTGTCGAAGCGCGACAGAAGAAAAGTGCGGTTTTTTAACGATATTCTGTCACGTTGCAAAAAAACTAAACCGTAATATAAATGCCTTGCTCCATTCGTGATTCAGGGTATTTTACGTCGGTTGGTTATTGAATAGTCGTGAAGTGGTTAATATCTCGCTTTAAGAGATGGATTTAATCTTCTACAATTTAGATACTGCTGCGTGGTGGATGTCAAATGTTTTGCCATAAAACAGCCGTACCTTTTAAGTTGAAGCAAGCCTCAACTTTTGGTGGCTAATAAGATAAAAGTGCGGTTTTTTGTTGAACTTAGTTAAAAAGTATTTATACTATTAAACTAGTACATCGGTACAGAGTTGTAATAACTTACTCAGCAAGAAAGGACATGATTTATGAAATTGACAAAAACATTATTAGTGACCGCACTTGGCAGTTTGGCAGTGATCAGTGGTACAGCGGCGGTGGCTGCGGCGCCGCAGAAGGTAGCAATAACCACGATTGTCGAGCATCCGGCATTGGAGGAGATCCGTAAGGGGATTATTGATCAGTTGGCGAACGAGGGGTTTGTTGACGGTAAAACCATTAAAATTGATTATCAAAATGCACAGGGCAGTTCAGCCACCGCAGGGCAAATTGCGCGTAAATTTGTGGGGGACAATCCGGCGGTGATTATTCCGATCACGACACCAAGCGCCCAGCCGGTTGCGGCAGCAACCCGGCAAATTCCAGTGATTTTCAGTGCAATTACTGACCCTCTGGCAGCAAAATTGGTGAAACAGTGGGGAAAAAATGAGGGCAATGTCGCCGGTGTTTCCGATCAAATTCCGTTGGAACCGCAGGTGGAGCTGATCCGTACGTTGGTGCCAAATGTGAAAAATATTGGCTATGTGTATAGTCCCGGTGAAGTCAATTCAGTTGCGGTGCTGGAAATGTTGAAAGTCGCAGCAGAAAAACAGGGCATCGGTGTGTTGGCAGTGCCGGCACAGCGCACCATCGACATCAGCACTGCAGCCAAAAGTTTGGTGGGTAAGGTGCAGGTGATTTACACCTCGACCGACAATAACGTGGTATCGGCTTATGATGCGTTGTATAAAGTGGCGGTTGAAAATAAAATCCCGTTGATTGCGGCAGATTTTGGTTCGGTTGAACGGGGGGCAATTGCGGCATTGGCGACCAACCAATATAACGTTGGGGTTGAAACCGGCAAAATGGCGGCACAGGTTCTGCGTGGTGTGAAAGTGCCGGATTTAGCAACCGTTCGTATGACTGATCTGGATCTGTACCTTAATCCACAAGCTGCAGCGCTACAAGGCGTGAGTGTGCCGCAGGCATTATTAGAAAAAGCGACTAAAATCGTGGGAGCTGAATAATCTATATCAGCGGGCTTAAGCAGAAGAAAAGGGCGGATAAACCGCCCTTTCAGATTATTGACAAAGGTCATAGATAAGGCAGCGTGGGGGCGGATTATATATCCGCCCATTTACGAAGTGCGGTATAAGCACTTAATCAATAACGAAAAAATGCAAAGTGCGGTTCGGGCGGATATATAATTCGTCCCTACTTTTACAATAAATATTGTGCGTTTTAGCCTTTGTCATTATAAATCAACATACAAAAAGATTATTTCGCAATCCGTTTGTACTTAATTCGGTGTGGTTGCACCGCTTCAGCGCCAAACGTTTTCTTTTTCCACTCTTCGTAATCGGTGAAGTTGCCTTCGTAGAAGCTGACTTTGCCTTCGTCGCCGTAGTCCAAAATATGGGTGGCGACCCGGTCTAAGAACCAGCGGTCATGGGAAATCACCAAGGCACAGCCGGGGAATTCCAAAATCGCATTTTCCAACGCACGTAGGGTTTCCACATCGAGATCGTTGGTTGGTTCATCAAGCAGCAATACGTTGCCACCGGTTTGCAGCAATTTTGCCAAATGCAAACGCCCACGCTCGCCGCCGGACAGTTCGCCGACGCGTTTTTGTTGATCTACACCTTTGAAGTTAAAGCGTCCGACATAAGCACGGCTTGGGATTTCAAAGTTGCCGATCTTCATGATATCCAAACCACCGGACACTTCTTCCCACACGGTTTTTTTGTCGTTCATGCTGTCACGGAACTGATCAACTGAGGCTAATACCACGGTATCACCTAGGGTAACATTGCCGCTGTCCGGTTGCTCTTGTCCACTTAACATTTTGAACAGCGTGGATTTCCCGGCGCCGTTTGGGCCGATAATGCCGACAATTGCCCCTTTCGGAATGCTGAATGACAGATCATCGATCAAAGTGCGGTCGCCGTAGGATTTGCTCAGATTGCTGACCTCGATCACTTTGTCGCCTAAACGTGGACCCGGTGGAATAAACAATTCGTTGGTTTCGTTACGTTTTTGGTAATCGCCGCTGTTCAATTCATCAAAGCGCGCCATCCGTGCCTTGCTTTTTGCCTGACGGCCTTTTGGATTTTGGCGTACCCATTCCAACTCTTTCTCGATCGATTTCTGACGGGCAGATTCGGTCGCCGCTTCTTGTGCTAAGCGTTTCTCTTTCTGTTCCAACCAAGAAGAGTAGTTGCCTTCCCACGGAATGCCTTCACCACGGTCAAGCTCCAGGATCCAACCGGCAACGTTATCTAAGAAGTAACGGTCATGGGTGATCGCCACCACCGTGCCTTCGTAATCATGCAGGAAACGCTCCAACCATGCGACAGATTCGGCATCGAGGTGGTTGGTTGGTTCGTCCAACAGCAGCATATCTGGTTTTTCCAATAATAAACGGCACAATGCTACACGGCGGCGTTCGCCCCCGGACAGATGTTCGATCTTGGCGTCCCAATCCGGCAGACGCAGCGCATCGGCGGCACGTTCCAGTTGGTTTTGTAGGTTGTGACCGTCGTGGGCTTGGATAATCGCTTCTAATTCGGCTTGTTCTGCCGCCAGTTGATCGAAATCTGCTTCGGGATCGGCATACAGCGCATACACTTCGTCCAACCGTTTTAATGCATTGGAGACTTCACTTACCGCTTCTTCAATCGCATCACGCACGGTTTGCTGTGGATCGAGTTTTGGCTCTTGCGGCAAATAGCCGATTTTGATGCCCGGTTGCGGGCGAGCTTCGCCTTCGATATCGGTATCAATCCCTGCCATAATGCGCAGCAGCGTGGATTTTCCGGCGCCATTTAAGCCGAGCACTCCGATTTTGGCGCCCGGAAAAAAGCTGAGGGAAATATTTTTCAAAATATGACGCTTTGGCGGCACGACTTTGCCGACACGGTGCATCGTATAAACAAATTGGGTGGACATGGTGGTTTTCCTTTATTTATCGGATAAAAATCACCTTATTATAGGCGAAATTGAGTGTTGGTGCTACGGCAGAAACGCAAAGTGCGGTCAG
>VDHG01000140.1 GCA_006228005.1 Testudinibacter crocodili | reverse complement strand
GCGTTTTCACGGTATCCGCACTCCACACACGCAAAATTTGCCTGTGTTTGTCGATTTTCCTTGGCAATATGACCACAACAAGGGCAAGTGCGACTGGTATTTTTCGGATTGACCGCAACCACGTAACCGCCTAGCCAAGCTGATTTATAGTCCAACTGTCGTCTAAACTCAAACCAACCCTGATCGAGTATCGAACGGTTTAAACCCGACTTTTGTGCTACATTTTTGCCCTGTTGTTCTGCCGTGCCTTTGGCGGATTTACTCATATTGGCGACTTGCAAATCTTCAACATAGATCATTGCGTGGTTTTTGCAGATTTCGGTTGAGATTTTATGCAAATAGTCTTTGCGAGCATTGCTGATTTTGTGGTGGATTTTGCCGATTTTCCCTTTCTGTTTCAGCCAGTTTCGGCTGAATTTCACTTTTCGGCTTAAAGATTGCTGTGCTTTTCTTAGGCTTTCTTGGTGTTTTTTAAAACTGTTCAACGGCTCAAAAAATCCACCGTTTGAAAGGGTTGCAAAGCGTGCTACGCCCATATCAATACCAATTTCTGAACCTTGATGTGTCGGGATAACTTGTTCAAATTCGGTTTGAATACTGACAAAAAAATGACCGCACTTTTTACTTATAGTGACGTTTTTGATCTCACCTAAAATTTGCTGGCTATTGCGATAACGCACCCAACCGATTTTAGGTAACCA
>VDHG01000014.1 GCA_006228005.1 Testudinibacter crocodili | reverse complement strand
AAAGACAAAGACAAAGACAAAGACAAAGATAAAGCTCGAAGAGTTTAAATCAGATTAGCTTGTGGCCAATCAGATGACAGAGGACGGAAGACAGATGACAGTCGTAGAAGAAAGCGAGTGTTGTGGGTTGGAGGTTGTCATCGAGAGTATAGTGAAGAGAACAAAGAAATAGAATAAAAGAGACAAGACAATCAAGCCGAATTATTCCGGCGGCGATAGTGCAGTAGTCCCACCTGAACCCATGCCGAACTCAGAAGTGAAATGCTGTAATGCCGATGGTAGTGTGGGGTCTCCCCATGTGAGAGTAGGACACCGCCGGATTTTACTGAATACAGTACAACGACCCTTAGCAGCGATGCTAAGGGTTTTTTGTATGGGCGCAAAAAAGCAAAAAGCAAAAGTGCGGTCAAACCGCACTTGGGTTAATGTAATGATTTTCCGGTTTGGTTTAATATTTGACATTCCCAACCATTGTATTCACCAGCGTATTCCTCGGCTTGCAGCTCAAATTTTTCGACTAAATTAAAAATAGTATCATCGTCTAAAGCGGATTCATGTTGCAATGTGACTAAATAAAATGCTTCATTATCATATTCAACAGGTTTGTCGGTATATTGTATGTTGAATAGCGATTGTTGGGCGTAAAAATCGATAAAATCTTCCATCAGTTCTCTATTTTCAAATTGAAACTTGTGAGTGATGGCATGTAGTAGTGAAAGATCCTCTCCCTCTTGATGTAGCAGTGCTAATGTTTCTACAGTAGCATTTAATTTCATTTCTAATGAGGATGGAAGTAGAAAATCATAGTATAAATCGCAGTTTGGATCACTTTGACTGACAATTTCATCGATATAATCTAATTTCATTTGCTGTAATTGGGAATGAAAGGTCTCACTGTGTTTAGTATAAAAATAAAGTGTAACTTTATTTTGTAAAATAATATAACCAACGAACAAGCTTTCGCTAATTGACATTAATGGTAACAATGTTTGTGAGAATTGATCCAATTGTGCCTGCTCATAGATAGATTCAGTAGAATTAAACGGCAATGGAAAAGGAATCGAAAAATGAATGACATACGGGTATAAATGGCTATCCAGTTTTTCAGTAATACTTAAGTTTACGGTGATGATGGCTTCCGTTCCTTTAATTGAAGTGCGGTAAGTTTGCCAACTATTTTTTGATTCCATGATGAATTACCTATTTAAATGAAGCCCAAATCGGTGCATGATCAGACGGTTTTTCCATTGCTCGAATTTCCAGATCAATGCCAGTTTCAACACAATGTTGTGAAAGTGCGGTATTGGCAAGAATTAAGTCAATGCGTAAGCCGCGATTTTCATCAAAACCTTTAGAACGATAGTCAAACCACGAGAATTGATCATTTGTTTGAGGATGCAGTTGACGGAAAGTATCGATCAAGCCGAAACCTAGCAAACGTTGTAGCCATTCGCGCTCTTCCGGCAGAAACGAGCACTTGCCGGTACGCAGCCAGCGCTTACGGTTTTCTTCACCGATTCCAATGTCTAAATCCGTTGGGCTGATATTCATATCACCCATCAAAATAACTTGGTTTTCAGGTGGAAGATGGTTTTCTAGGTAGTTTTGTAGATCGGCATAAAATTTTTCTTTAGCCGGAAATTTGGTTTCATGGCTGCGGCTTTCGCCTTGTGGAAAATAACCGTTAATAACAGTTAGTGTGCCGTATGCTGTTGCCAAATCCGCCATGATAATTCGCTTTTGCGCTGATTCTGTGTCGCCAGGGAAGCCACGGCGTACTGCTAACGGCTGCTGTTTACAAAGTAAAGCGACACCATAATGTCCTTTTTGACCGTGATGAAAAATATGGTAGCCTAAATGCTCAACTAAGTGATAGGGAAAATCTTCATCGGAGACTTTAATTTCTTGCAAACCAATAATATCGGGTTGGTGCTTGCTGACAATTGCTTCTAATTGTGCTGGTCTAGCTCTTAATCCGTTGATGTTAAATGATAAAAATTTCATATAAGCCCATTCATCTTATTTTAAAGGAAAAATTTTAACAGAATTTAGTTATGCTGTCTGGTTTTCTCGCGTGCTTTTTTACTAAGTAAATTTATATTTAACCATTGCCTTAAATTTGTTAAAATAACGCCAGTTTTTTATACCAAAAGGTTGAAATATGTTCAAAAAAAACAAAATAAGCCAATTATATTGTTTTGCTGGTCTGCTTTTTTCAGTGCCTGTTTTCGCTGAGCAAGGGGCTATTGAAACAGTAGCAGGACAGACTACTGAAACGCTGTTGCAAACGGTAAATCCAACACAGCAGGTTGTGGTGGAAGCGATGCAAACGGTTGAGGCTGTGCAGCCAGAAGTTGATATTAATGAAAGTGCGGTTGTTGATGAGGCACAAATTGCCGCTACCTTACAGGCACAACAAAAGCTACAACAATTTTTAGCCGGAACGCCGGTTCAGTTTGAGGCGGCCTTAGCAGATCTATATGCAGCTAACCAGTTTGCTCCGATTTGGGCAGACAAAACCGCTGAAAAAGCGTTTTTGCAACAGTATGTGGTTTGGGTATTGAGTGGTGTTTCTGCTGCTTCAGCGGAGCAGTTGGCGCTGATCAGTCGTACAGATGATGTTATGCAGCGTGATATCTTGCTAAGTGATGCCTTTTTGGACTATCTGCACTATCAAGAGAATTTGAAAAAATCTTCAACCAAATGGCTATATGGTAATAGTGGCTATAAAGCCGCATTACCGAGCCAACTTCGTTTAGAAAATTGGAAACAAGCTATAGCTGATGGGCATTTAGCCGTGTTTGTTCAACATTTAGTACCGACCAACAAACAGTATCGACAAACTGCTGACAAAGTGCTGGTGTCATTGCCGGATAATATGGGTAGTGCGGTGACGGTCAATGATACTTTAAAACCGGGTATGCGTTCAGCAGATGTTAAAAATTTGGCGATACTTTTGCAAAGTAAAGGTTTCCTCAGTGCTGATTATTCTGCTAATGATGATATTTATGGCGATGAATTGTTAGCAGCGGTAAAAGGTTTTCAAGCGAAAAACGGCTTAACGGCGGACGGAATTGTTGGAGCGGGAACACGAAATGTGTTAAATCAAAATTTAAGTAATAATTTGTATAAATTAGCAATTAATGCCCAACGCTTGAGCCTACTGCCAAATCAAAGTAACGGTATTTTTGTTAATATCCCGACTTACCAACTATATTATTATCGTGATGGACAGTTGGTATTACAGTCGAAAGTGATTGTTGGTAAAAAGGAGCGTCAGACTCCAGTGATGTATAGCCGTTTGAGTAATGTGGTAGTTAATCCACCATGGAATGCGCCAGTACGGAATATCAATCAAGATATTATTCCCAAAGTGCGGCAAGATCCGAGTTATATCTACCGCAAAGGCTACACTATCATCGACGGGCAAGGTAGAACGATTGACCCTTATACCATTGATTGGGAGAACATGACGGCGAAAAATTTCCCATACCGCTTGCGTCAAGCGCCGGGTGGTGACAGCGCTTTAGGCAGCTATAAGTTCAATATGCCAAGCAGTGACGCCATCTATTTGCACGATACACCATCAAAAGGTTTGTTCGCGCGTAATGACCGAGCGTTGAGCTCCGGTTGTGTTCGAGTGCATAAATCGGATGAGCTGGCGAGTCTGCTGTTAAGCGAGAACGGTTGGAGCGCTGAGCGCAAAAACCAAGTGCTTGCCAGTAAGAAAACCACATCAGCTAATTTAAGTAAACGTGATGATGTTTATCTGTATTATGTCACGGCGTGGGTGGATAACGGCAAAATTTATACTGTGCCGGATATCTATGGCCATGATAAAAAATTGGCAAAACACAATGTAAATTGGAAGGCAATTAAACAAATATTACTTTAAGCCGATTAATTTGAGACATTGCTCAGAAAATAATAAAAAAGCTATTGAATAATGGCTTTTTTTATGTTTTCCTAAGTCGTTTGATTAAAACTGAACTTATACTCTTTTTTATCGTCAAAACAAGAGTATTATTTATTCCAATTTAAGAATTTTAACTTATCGTAATATTATGACTGAAATTAATCATCAACGCCGTCGCTGGCTAGCATTGGGCGGAGTGGTATTAGGTGCTGCACTTTTGCCGAGTGAAGTCTTGGCTGCAGTGTCTACACCAAAACCGCGAGTACTCACTTTTAGGAATATCAATACCGGTGAACGTCTAACTTCTCAGCTAAAAAATGGCAAAATTGCCAATGCAGTCGATTTGAAAAAATTGGATCATCTGCTACGCGATCGTCGTACCCAACAAATTCACCGTATCGAGCCGCAGCTGTTCAGCAAGCTTTATCAGATTCAGGGTAATTTAGGACTTCGCAATACCGAAATCCAAATTATCTGTGGCTATCGAGCACCAGCAACCAATGCGGCAATGAATGCTCGCAGTCGTGGTGTGGCGAAAAACAGCTATCATACTCGTGGACAAGCGATTGATTTCCGGATTGACGGCATTTCATTGGCGAAAGTGCGTAAAGTGGCGACGAGCTTAAATAATGGTGGCGTTGGGTATTATCCACGTAGTAACTTTGTGCATATTGATACTGGTCCGAACCGCACTTGGAGCGGTAGCTAAACGGCGGTAATATTATGCATGTTGAAATTCTTCCCGTTACCGCTTTTCAGCAAAACTGCTCAATTATTTGGGATGAACAGCAAAATGCTGCGATTATCGATCCCGGTGGTGAAGCTGAGAAGTTAATCGAGTTTATTGAAACACAACAGCTTCAGTTAGAAAAAATCCTGCTGACACACGGGCATTTAGATCATGTTGGTGCGGCCAATCGGCTGAAACAGCATTTTCAAGTGGAGATTTGGGGGCCTAATAGCGCCGACCAATTTCTATTTGACTCTCTACCCGCGCAGTCACAACGTTTTGGGTTGCCTGAAATAGCGGTATTTTATCCCGACCATTGGTTGAATAAAGAAGGGGAGATCATCACTGTCGGTGATATGAGTTTTGAAATTCTTCATCTACCGGGCCATACTCCCGGACATATTGGTTTTATCGAACACCAAAAGAATATTGCGTTTAGCGGTGATGTGTTGTTCTACAACAGTGTCGGACGCACGGACTTCCCGCGCGGCGATCATCAACAGCTATTGTCTTCAATTAGGCAAAAACTGTTTAAATTGAATGACGATATGATTGTGATTGCCGGACATGGCGCTGCGACTAAAATTGGTCTTGAAAAACAGAACAATCCTTTTATAAAAAACTGATATTGGCTACTTGAACCGCACTTAAAGTGCGGTTTTTCTGTTAATAGTATGATGGGTCATCTTCGTTTGGACGCGTTTTAAAGCGACGATGCAGCCACATATATTGATCAACGCCTTTTAATATTTCTTGTTCTACCAGTTGGTTCATCTGTATTGCAAGCTGTGTTTGATCTGGTAATACTGAGAAAGTAGTCGGTTCAGATACTGATAAATGATAGCCGGAACCGTCATTATTGCGTAATGGTGCGAAAGGCACGATATGTGCATTCGGCACTGATTTCATTAAATAGTACGAGCCTGTCGTAGTAGCAGCATCGGGAACTGCAAAAAAAGGTACAAACACTGAATTTTTGCGTCCATAGTCATGATCCGGCGCATACCAAATCATGTTTCCCTCACGCAGGGCCCTGATCATACCACGTAGATCTTTTCGGTCGAGCAGTGCTTTATTCGAACGAATCCGTCCTTTGTATTGTATCCAATCAAATACCGGATTGTCGTTGGGACGATAAACACCGATACCGGGCTGGTGCAAGCCGATAATCCGCGCGCCAAGTTCTAAGGTTAAAAAATGTACCCCAACTAAAATAATTCCGCTGTCGAGATGATTTTTAATATGCTGAATGCCACTGGCAGTGCTCCATTTTTTTATCCGTTTATCCGACCAGAACCATGCCATACCAGTTTCAATAATGCCCATGCCTACTGAATAGCGGTTTTTTTGCAAAATAGCTTCTCGTTCCGATTCGCTTTTTTGCGGAAAGCAAAGCGCCAGATTGCGGCGAGCAACTTTCGCTCGTTTTTTGCCGATGCTTAATTTAGAAAAAATCCAGCCCAACCCAGTTCCAATTTTTAATAAAATCGGATAAGGCAGCAATAATAACAGCCTGAAAAAAGCCAATCCAATCCAGAAAGGCCAGTATTTAGGGTGTAAAAAAGCGGCTTTAAAGTGCGGTATTTGTGATGCTTTAGCCATTCACCATTCCTGTATTCATCTGATATTTTAACTTTGCTATAGTTTAACGGAAAAAATCATAAATAAACATTTTTATGCTAAAATCGGGAAAATTTTATCAGGAGCAAATGATGACACAATATTCGACTCAATTTAAACAAGCGAAAGTTTTGGTACTCGGGGATGTGATGCTTGATCGGTATTGGTTTGGCGCCACCAACCGAATTTCACCGGAGGCGCCGGTGCCGGTAGTGCGGGTGCAAAACAACGAAGAGCGGGCAGGTGGAGCCGCCAACGTGGCAATGAATATTGCAAGCTTGAATGTTGAAGTAAAATTGCTGGGGTTAATCGGGCAGGATGAAGCTGGTTTAGCACTGGAAAATATGCTGCAACAACAACGGATTAACTGTGATTTTGTAGCGTTGAATACACACCCTACCATCACTAAATTGCGGATTCTATCCCGTCATCAGCAACTTTTGCGTTTGGATTTTGAAGAAAACTTTCATGATGTTGAAAGTGCGGTTTTGTTGCAAAAATTACAGGATTCAATCTCGCAGAGTGGTGCGTTGGTTTTATCGGATTATGGCAAAGGCACGCTGAATGCGGTGCAACAGATGATCGAAGTAGCGAAACAAGCTAACGTGCCGGTATTAATTGATCCTAAAGGCACTGATTTTGAACGTTATCGCGGCGCAACGTTATTAACACCGAATTTATCTGAATTTGAAGCGGTAGTCGGGCATTGTGTTGATGAACAGGATATTCAACAAAAAGGGTTGCAACTGATTGCAGATTATCAATTAGAGGCATTGCTAGTCACCCGCTCAGAAAAAGGTATGACATTACTACGTCCGAATGCTGAGCCGTTTCATCTGCCGACCGAAGCCAAAGAGGTGTTTGACGTGACCGGCGCCGGAGATACGGTTATCAGTGTGCTGGCAACGGCGATTGCCGATGGACGTAGTTTGGAAGAAGCTTGCTATTTGGCAAATGTTGCTGCCGGTATTGTGGTCGGCAAGCTTGGTACATCGACGGTTACGCCAGTCGAACTGGAAAATGCCATTCATCATCGTGGTGAAACTGGTTTTGGAATTATGGATGAAGTGCGGTTAAAAAGCAGTGTTTCCGAGGCAAAAGAGCGTGGGGAAAAAATCGTGATGACCAACGGCTGCTTTGATATTTTGCACCCAGGGCATGTTTCTTATCTAGAAAATGCGCGTAAATTAGGCGATCGTCTAATTGTGGCGGTGAATTCCGACGAATCGGTGAAACGATTAAAAGGGGAAAGTCGACCGATCAACTCGCTAGCTGCACGAATGGCAGTGTTGGCGGGTTTGTCCTCTGTCGATTGGGTGGTTGAATTCAAAGAGGATACGCCACAGCGTTTAATCGGCGAGATCCTGCCGGATTTGTTAGTCAAAGGTGGCGATTATAAACCCGAAGAGATTGCCGGCAGCCAAGAAGTGTGGGCAAACGGCGGCGATGTGCGGGTGTTGAATTTTGAAAACGGCTACTCAACCAGCAGCGTGGTAAAGAAAATTCAGCAGTTAGGTTAATGTTGTCAGTTTGTGGGATTTAAAATTCATTTATAGTCAAAGGCGGATGAATTTCCGCCTTGGCGTTAAACCTAAAAACTAATTTGATACCTGTTCTATCAACCGATCCAACCCAAGTTGATCGTAGGCTTCAATATCTTGGTCGTTACTCTCATCAATAATCAAATCATTGAGTGCGAGGCAGCCGTAGGCTTTGAGTTTATTTTTGGTAAAGTTTGAACGGGCAGCAGAGCTTTTATTATTGAGGCTAATCACGCCGATGGTTGCGTTATTATTGCAGCTATATTTATTGATAAAGACTAAGTTATAACCTGATTCACGGATATAACCTGTTTTGCTGATGGAAGCATCAAATATCTCTTCACGCACTAATTTATTGGTATTTTGCATAAATACGTTGGTACGATTGGCGCGAATATAGGCTGCACGGGTGTTGGAGAGCGCTTTTAATTCAGGTTTACGTAGTGAGTATTTAGCCAGCTTCACCAAGTCCATCACGCTGGAGATATTACGGTTAGATAGACCTGAACTATCACTAAAGCGAGTCGACTTCATCTTTAATGCTTGCGCTTTTTCATTCATTTTTTGAATAAATCGAGCTCGGCTCATGCCCGCAGAGCGAGATAAAGCATGGGCAGCATAGTTGTCCGAATGTACAAACATCGCTTTTAATAATTCTGAGCAGGCAATTGGTGTATTTTTGGGCAGTTTGGTGCGGGTGCCTTTGATGTGGTCGTTATCTTCATTAGTAATGCGCGCAGTGCAGTTAGGATTGCGATTATTTTCTAAAAACACATTGGCGGTCATCAGTTTTGTGACCGAAGCAATCGGAAGTACGCTATTGGGCGAACGGCTTTCTAACACTTTGTTATTGGTAAAATCATAAACCACATAAGATTGTGCGGATAACAGCGGTGATATAGATAAAAATAAGGCTGACAGCAGTAAGTTTTGTTTACTGCCTCTCATTTTACTGAGCAAGGAGCTTATGTAAGGCATATAAAAAGTCACCTTCGGATTGATAAATTAACATGCAATGTGATAAAAAATACACTTAACTATATAATTTAAACATATTTTTTATTATTTTGCTCGTATCATTTTTTCTAACAGCCATCGGCAGTAGAATCTAACCAGAGAAGATGGAAAATCGCAGGTACAAAAAAAGCCACATATAGTAGCTATCTTTTTGGTTTTAAATCATTTTTTAAATGGTGCCCGAGGGCGGACTTGAACCGCCACAGCCCGAAAGCCGAGGGATTTTAAATCCCTTGTGTCTACCGATTTCACCACTCGGGCACTGATTTGATGGAGGCGTGTCCCGGAATCGAACCGAGCTACATGGATTTGCAATCCAGTGCATAACCTCTTTGCTAACACGCCACTATGTAATTAACTCTAGTAATTAACTAAGTAATTAGTTCTAGTATTTGTTTGGAGCGGGAAACGAGACTCGAACTCGCGACCCCAACCTTGGCAAGGTTGTGCTCTACCAACTGAGCTATTCCCGCAAACTAAACAACGATATAACACATCGTTTATCAGTGGTGGGCATTTTACTGACTTCTCATTTACTGTCAATGCTTGATTGCAATTTTTTGCTTGATTGCCGAAAAAATGAGTGATTTAAGCGGATTTTAGTCAAAGTGCGGTTTTGATTTGAGGTTAAGGATATTCGGTGCTTTAATCGCCTGTAGCTTTGTGTCAGAATAACAAACTATCTACAATTAGACTGTGTTAAGGCAAGATTATGACCACTTATTCCATTGAAACCGAACTCGCCCAATTAGGTAATCGCACCGATGAAAAAACCGGTGCGGTTTCTGCCCCGATTTATCTTTCCACCGCATACGGCCATCGCGGTATTAATGAATCGACCGGCTATGATTACACTCGCACTAAAAACCCGACCCGTACCGTGTTGGAAGAGGGGATTGCCCGTTTGGAAGGCGGCGATCGCGGTTTTGCCTGTGCGTCGGGCATGGCAGCGATTCAGTTGTTGATGTCGTTGTTTACTGCACCTGACGAGTGGATTATCTCCAGCGATGTGTATGGCGGAACCTATCGTTTGCTGGATTTCAGTTATAAAAACAACAACAGCGTCAAGCCGGTGTATGTAAATACGGCGGATTTAGCCGCCATCGAAAGTGCGGTTACGTCCAATACCAAAGCGATTTTTGTGGAGACACCGTCCAATCCGTTGATGGAAGAGTGTGATGTGGCGGCGATTAGCAAGATTGCCAAAAAACACAATCTATTACTCATCGTGGATAACACCTTTTTAACGCCAGTGCTATTCCGTCCGATTGAGTATGGCGCCGATTTGGTGATCCATAGCGCGACCAAATATTTATCCGGCCATAATGATGTGTTAGCTGGGTTAATTGTGTCGAAAGGACAAGAACTGGGCGAACGCCTGTTTTATCTGCAAAATGGCGCCGGAGCGGTATTATCACCGTTCGACTCATTTTTAGCGGTGCGTGGCTTGAAAACCTTAGCCTTGCGTATGGAACGTCACCAACAAAATGCACAGGATATTGCCAAGTTCTTAGCCGAGCAAGATCAGGTGCTAGACGTATTGTATTCCGGCAAGAGCGGTATGTTGTCGTTTCGACTGAAAGATGAGAACTGGGTCAATCCGTTTTTAAAGGCGATTCAGTTGATTACTTTTGCCGAGAGTCTGGGCGGTACTGAAAGTTTTATTACTTATCCGGCAACCCAAACTCATATGGACATTCCCGAAGCGGAGCGCATTGCCCGTGGTGTATGCAATCGTTTGCTGCGTTTTTCGGTCGGGCTGGAGAACGTAGAAGACATTAAAGCCGATTTAAGCCAAGCGTTCGCCAAATTAGCATAAGTCTATTGCGTTCAGCCAATGGAAGAAGAAGGGATAGTATCAATCTATCCCTTTTGTGATATTCCCAGCTTTAAAAATAGAGTTTGCAACACACGGAATCCTATGAATTCAACCGCACTTTTAGAGTTTGACCGCCAACATTTATGGCACCCTTATACCTCAACCCTTGAGCCGTTGCCGGTGTATCCGGTGGCAAAAGCTGCCGGGGTGGAGATTACCTTGCAGGACGGACGCACGCTGCTTGACGGTATGTCATCGTGGTGGGCGGCGCTACACGGTTATAATCATCCGCGCCTGAACCAAGCGGTGAATGAACAGTTGCAGCAGATGAGCCATATCATGTTCGGCGGTTTGACCCATGAACCAGCGGTACGTTTGGGGCAATTGTTGCTGGATTTGCTGCCGTCCGAATTGCAAAAAATCTTCTATGCCGACTCTGGCTCGGTGGCGGTGGAAGTGGCAATGAAAATGGCAATCCAATATCAACACTCACTGGGAAAATCTGCGCGCTGCAAATTTGCTGCGATTCGTGCCGGTTATCATGGTGATACTTGGCACGCAATGTCGGTGTGTGATCCGGTAACGGGTATGCACTCGCTATTTAGCCAGCGGTTGCCGATCCAATTTTTCCTGCCACAGCCGCAAACTCGATTTGATCAAGCATGGAATCCACATGATATTCAGCCATTGGCGGATCTATTGACAACGCACCATCATGAGATTGCAGCATTGATTCTAGAACCGATTGTGCAGGGCGCTGGTGGCATGTATTTCTATTCGCCACACTATTTGGTAGCGGCGAAAAAACTGTGCGATCAATACGGTGTGTTGCTGATTTTTGATGAAATTGCCACTGGTTTTGGTCGCACCGGCAAGTTGTTTGCTTTGCAGCACGCTGATGTAGTACCAGATATTCTCTGTTTGGGCAAAGCCTTAACCGGCGGCTACATGACCCTTTCTGCCACTATCACTACCGCGCAAGTTGCCGACACCATCAGCCGTGGCGAAGCGGGCTGCTTTATGCATGGTCCGACGTTTATGGCCAATCCACTGGCGTGTGCCGTAGCTGCCGAGTCAATCCGTCTGCTGTTGGAAAGCGATTGGCAAAATAATGTCGCTAGAATCGAAGCGCAGTTAAAGCAGGAATTGGCGGTCGCCGCCACTTGGGATTGCGTCGCAGATGTGCGGGTATTGGGTGCGATCGGCGTGATTGAAATGCAAAGTGCGGTCAATATGCGCAGCTTGCAGGCCCGCTTGGTCGAGCAGGGCGTGTGGGTGCGTCCGTTCGGCAAATTGGTATATCTGATGCCGCCGTTTATTACCAGCGCATCTCAGCTTTCCCGTTTAACTTCGGGCTTGCTGCGTGCGTTGCAACAAGAGTATCCGCCAGCATGTTAAATTTTTATGCCGAGCAATTGGCACAACTGCAACAACAGGGGCAATACCGCACTTTGCCTGACATTCGCCATCAGGGCAAACATATTTGGCGCGATGGTCGCAAAATGCTGAATTTTTCTTCCAATGATTATTTGGGATTGGCTTCGGATAACAGCTTAAAGCAACAATTTTTTGCACAAACCGATGTCGGCGAAATGGCGTTGACCTCCTCCTCATCACGCTTGCTGACCGGCAATTTTCCGATTTATGCCGAATTGGAAAGCGTGATGGCAAGCCAATTTCAGCGTGAAGCCTGTCTGCTGTTTAACAGTGGCTATCATGCCAATATCGGCATTTTGCCAACGCTGGCGGATAAACAAACGTTGATTTTAGCCGACAAGCTGGTGCACGCCAGTTTGATCGACGGCATTCGTTTGTCCGAGGCGGATTATCAGCGCTACCGCCATAATGATTATGCCCACTTACAGCAGCTGCTAGAGAAAAACAGTAAAACCTATCAACGGATTATTATTGTCACTGAAAGCGTATTCAGCATGGACGGCGACACAACGGATTTGTGGCAATTGGTGGCGTTGAAACAGCAATATCGCCATGTGATGCTGTATGTCGATGAGGCGCATGCGCTGGGTGTGTTTGGGCAAAATGGGCTGGGTTTGGCAGAAAAGTGCGGTTGCATCGAGCAGATCGATTTTTTGGTTGGCACCTTTGGCAAGGCGCTGGCAGCGATGGGGGCTTATGTGGTGTGCGATCAGGTGATTAAAGATTATTTGATCAACAAAATGCGCCCGTTGATCTTCTCGACTGCCCTTTCGCCGTTGGTGGTGCAGTGGGTCTATTTTTTAATGCAACACTTGCCACAAATGCAAACGCAACGGCAACATTTGCAGCAACTCAGCACCCAATTACAACTGGGTGTACAGCAACTGACGCAACAAGTGATGCCGAGCCGCAGCCAAATTGTGCCGTATATTCTAGGCGATAATGCCAGCACTGTTGCTAGCGCCGAGCGTTTGCAACAGCGCGGTTTCTACTGCCTGCCGATTCGTCCGCCGACGGTGCCGAGTGGCACTTCGCGGATCCGTTTTTCCTTGACTGCCGATATGACGGCTGACGAAGTGGCGCAGCTGCTTGATGTATTAAAAGGATCACAATAATGCAGACCGAATGGCTGATCACCGCAGAAAATAACCCGAATCTCATTCTGTATTTTGCTGGTTGGGGCACATCGCCGCAATTGGTGAAACACTGGCAATTACCGCCCGATACCGATCTGTTGCTGTGTTGGGATTATCGTGATTTAAGCCTGAATGCCGATCTCAGCCGCTACCGCACTTTGCATTTGGTGGCGTGGTCGATAGGCGTGTGGGCAGCGGAGCAGACGGTGGCAGATTTGCCGTTTGCCGCAAGTGTGGCAATTAACGGCACGCCGTGTTTGATTGACGATCAATTCGGCATTCCGCAGGCGATTTTTCAAGGCACATTAGACGGTTTCAATCCGATAACACGCAGTAAATTTGAACGGCGAATGTGTGGCAAACGTGAGTTATTACAGCAATATCAAACAATTGCGCCACGTCCGACCAGCGAAATCGCGCAGGAGTTGGCGGCGGTGTATCAGGCATTTGCGCATGTGAAACCAGCTGTCATTCGCTGGCAAAAAGCGATTGTCGGCACGCAGGATCTGATCTTTCCAACCGTAAATCAGTTAAAGTATTGGCGGCAAACCGACAGTGAGATTATACAGCTTGCACTACCGCACTTTGCCTTGGCGGCGTTTAATGCGTGGTCTGAACTATGCTAGCAGCATTGGATAAAAAACGGATCGGTCACTGTTTTGCCAAAGCCTTAGCCAGTTACGATCAACATGCGCAAGCACAGCAACAAATCAACCGTCGTTTGGCTGACTTGTTGTACCACAGCGAACAAACACAGTTTCAGCGCGTGTTGGAAATCGGCTGCGGCAGTGGCGATTTAACCCGTTTATTGGCGCAACATTGGCAAGTGCGGTCGTGGTGTTTAAATGATTTGAACCCAAGTGCGCTGGCAAAGGCAAAACAGCAATTATCGACAACAGAAGTAGAATTATGCGCAGCCGATGCCGAGCAGCTTGAGCGCACTTTGGTGTTAAATCATCAATTTGATTTGCTGGCTTCGGCGTCCACCGTGCAATGGTTTCAGCAGCCACAACGGATCATCTCGCTGGCAACACAGGCGCTCAAACCAAACGGTTGGCTGTTGTTTAGCACCTTTTTGCCGCAAAATTTAGTGGAAATTAAGCAGCTGACCGCCATTGGTTTACATTATCCCAGCTTGCAACAATGGCAAACATGGCTAGAACCGCACTTTGAGCTGATCGCACAAGATCAACAGCCAATCCAATTATGGTTTCAGCAGCCCAGTGCCGTGTTGCGCCATTTGCAAGCCACTGGGGTTACTGCCACCAATCAACAGCAGTGGACAAAAGGCAAATTAGCGGATTTTTATCAGCGTTATCAACAGCAGTTTAGCGTCAACGGCAAAGTGCGGTTGACTTATGCGCCACTGCTGATGTTGGCAAAACGGAAACAGAATCAATGAAAAAGCAACAGATCATGTTTATTTCAGGCATTGATACCGATGTGGGCAAAACCATTGCCACCGGATTTTATGCCAATCAGCTTATGGCACAAGGACGGTCGGTGATCACGCAAAAACTGGTACAAACCGGCTGTTCAGGCGTTGCCGAGGATATTCAATGCCACCGCAAACTGCAAAATCTGCCGCTGCAACAATGCGATTTGGATGGCACCACTTGCCGTTATGTGTTTGATTACCCTTGTTCACCGCACTTGGCGGCACGCTTGGCGCAAACCGAGATCGATCTGGCGCAAATCACCGCCGATACACAAATTTTAGCGCAGCAGTATGACGTGGTCTTGATCGAGGGTGCCGGCGGTTTGGCGGTGCCGTTGAATAACGAATTGACCACACTGGATTATTTGCAACAACAAGGTTATCCACTGATTTTGGTCACTTCCGGCAAACTGGGTAGCATCAACCACACTTTATTAAGCCTTGCAGTCTGCCAACAGCGTGGCATTGCGTTACAAGCATTGATTTACAACCACTATCCGCAAACCGATCCAATTATCGAAAACGAAACCCAAGCCTATTTGCAGCGTTATTTAAGCACGCATTTTCCGCAGGCAGAATTTGTTGAGTTGCGGGAAGTGGTTTAATTAATGAAGTCGTCATGGTAAGGGCGCATTAAATGCGCCCAAATTTGTGATTGCACCTAATCTGCTACTTTCACCCCATAAAACGCAGTATAACCAAACGGGCTTTGTTGGAAATTTTGTACCCGTAGGCTGGTCGGCACATAGTTGACTGAGTGTGCCAGCGGAATCAACGGCGCCTGTTGTTTGGCAAGCACTAATGCTTGTTGATATAACGCCGCTCGTTGCGCCTCATCAGAGGTGGCGACTGCTTGCTGAATTAGATTTTCAAACTCCGCATTGCACCAGCCAGCGTAGTTAGTGCCGCCGACGTTTTCACAGCCGAGCAACGGCGCTAAAAAGTTGTCCGGGTCACCGTTGCGACTGGTCCAGCCGTAAGTACCGGTATAAAACTCGCCTTCACGGGTACGTTTGTTAAAATCTGCCCATTCGTGGGTGACTAAGTTAGCTTTGATGCCGATTTTCGCCCAATCCGCTTGCAAAATTTCCGCGGTGCGGCGTGGGTTCGGATTGGATGGACGCACCACCGGCTGCACCCAAATGTCGGTTTCAAAGCCGTCGCCATAACCAGCTTCAACCAACAATTGTTTAGCTTTTTCTAAATCAAACGGATAATCTTCAATCGCATCGTTGTAGCCCAACACGCTTGGCGGGAACGGATTTTTTGCCGCCACGCCGCTTCCGCCTTGATAAACCACGTTGATAATCGACTGTTTATCGGTGGCATAATTCAGGGCTTGTCGCACTTTCACATTTTCCAGCGGCGCTTTGCGGTGGTTGATGCCGATGTAGGCTAAATTCAGCCCTTCTTTGGCAAATAACCGCACTTTGGGATTGTTTTTCATCTGTTCGATATCGGCGATATTCGGGAAATCAATGACATCGCAAGCACCGGTTTGTAATTTGGCGTAACGGGCGGTAGCGTCCGGCGTGATGCTGAAAATCAGGCGATCAATATCGGCTTTACCACGCCAATAATCGGCGTTGGCGCTGTAGCGAATCGCTTGATCCAATTGATAGCCTTGAAACACAAACGGCCCGGTGCCAATCGGTGTTTTGTCAATTGCTTCCGGCTTGCCTGCTGCCAACATCTTATCGGCATACTCTTTGGAATAAATTGACAGAAAATCCATCGCCACGATTTTCAAGAATGGCGAATAGGCTTGGTTCAGGTTGATTCTCACTGTGTAATCATCGACTTTTTCGACTGATTTCAACAGCTTTGGCAGTGCCATCCAGTTGAAATAAAAATAGGTTCCGCTGGAAACATGGTGGAACGGATGATCTTTGTCGGCTTGACGTAGATAGGAAAACAACACGTCGTCAGCGTTAAAATCGCGGCTCGGGCTAAATTCCTTATTGGCATGAAATTTTACCCCTTTGCGCAGGTGGAAAGTGTAACTCAAACCGTCATCACTGATTTCCCACCGCTCCGCTAATCCGGGTTCGATCTCGGTTGAACCGGGTTTAAACGCCAATAAACTGTCATAAACCTGTTGTGAACTGGCGTTGAAATCATTGGCATCATTGATAATCGCCGGACTGAATTGACCAGGCGAGTTGCTGATACAGTTAATCAGCGTATGCGGTGCCGCTTGGGCGGCGGCAGAAAATGAGAGTGCAAGTGCGGTCAAAGAGAAAAGTGCGGTTGATTTCATTGGGATTCCTTGTTAAACAGTAAACTAACGATAGAGTAACATACAATAAAATCGATAAAGGAGAAATAATCAATTGGATTTTGTTAGAACGAAAAGGAATATTGAGTGAGAAGTACAAGTGCGGTTCAGATTAGGTTCTGACCGCACTTTGGTTGAACAATTAATTTTTTAACGCCTGTACTGGCGCCGGAATGCGCCCGCCGCGGTTGACGAAGATTTCACAGTTGCCTTGTTTGATCGGCATAATTGGGGCGTAGCCGAGCAGCCCGCCGAATTCCACGCTTTCGCCGACATCTTTGTTTGGCACAGGGATAATTCGCACTGCGGTGGTTTTGCAGTTGATCATGCCGATTGCCGCTTCGTCGGCGATAATGCCGGAAATGGTAGCAGCAGTGGTATAACCCGGCACGGCAATCATATCCAAACCGACCGAACAAACGGCAGTCATCGCTTCCAGTTTATCCAGCGTCAGCACCCCTTGTTCGGCCGCTTTGATCATGCCTTCATCTTCCGAGACCGGAATAAAGGCACCGCTCAAACCGCCTACCGCACTTGATGCCATCATGCCGCCTTTTTTGACTGCGTCATTTAATAGCGCTAAAGCAGCGGTGGTGCCGTGTGTACCACATACGCTCAAGCCCATTTGCTCCAAAATCCGTGCTACGCTGTCGCCAATTGCTGGGGTCGGAGCCAGAGAGAGATCCAAAATCCCAAATGGAATGCCTAAACGTTTGCTGGCTTCCTGCCCGATAAGTTCACCAACACGGGTAATTTTAAACGCGGTTTTCTTCACCACTTCGGCGACTTCAGTCAAGGTTTTTGCATTCGAGTTTTCCAACGCCGCTTTGACTACGCCCGGACCGGAAACACCGACATTGATAATCGCATCGCCTTCGCCGGAACCATGAAATGCACCCGCCATAAACGGATTGTCTTCCACCGCATTGCAGAACACGACTAATTTGGCACAACCAAAACCGTCTGGGGTGATTTCCGCGGTTTGCTTAACAATTTCACCCACCAGTTTCACCGCATCCATATTGATTCCGGCTTTGGTCGAGCCGATATTGACCGAACTACAGACAATATCGGTGACTTTCATTGCCTCTGGAATCGAGCGAATCAACACTTCGTCCGATGGGCTCATGCCTTTTTGTACCAACGCGGAAAAACCGCCGATAAACGAGACCCCAATCGCTTTGGCGGCGCGATCCAAGGTTTGGGCAATCGAGACATAACTGTCTGCTTTAGTGGCGGCTGCGATTTGCGCAATCGGCGTCACTGAAATGCGCTGATTGACAATCGGTACACCATATTTAGCCGACAGCTCTTGGGCGGTTTGTACCAAGTCTTTGCCGACATGAGTAATTTTGTTGAAAATATTTTGGTTTAAGGTCGCCAAATCGGGGCTGATACAGTCGTGCAGATCAATGCCGATGGTGATGGTGCGCACATCAAAATGCTGATCCGACACCATTTTCAGTGTTTCTAAAATTTCGTAAGATTGAATACTGTTGCTCATCTTCAATCCTTAAATCCGGTGCATGGCATTGAAAATATCGGTATTTTGCAAGCGCAATTCCAAGCCCAATTTTTTGCCTTCTTCAACAAAAAATGCCGCTAATGTTTGGTAATCTTTGGCGCAAGCGCTGGTATCGACCAACACAATCATGGTAAAAAATTCATTCATTAATTGTTGGCTGATATTGACGATATTAATTTGTTGTTCGGCTAATAATTTCGCCACATCATACACAATCCCGATCCGATCTTTGCCGATTACGGTTAATACTGAGTTGTTCATTTTTTCCTCTATTTATAGTGGTAAAAAGCCGTTTATCAATAATATTTAAGTGGTTGGAAAAGGTTAAAATACATAATTTATATTGCAAAAGTAGGGGGCGATTATATATCGCCCCGAACTGCACTTTGCATTTTTCCTTTATTGATTAAGTGCTTATACCGCACTTCGCAAACGGGCGGATAGTTAATCAGCCCCTACTTTTGCTTTATCAATTCTCTTGGTGAGAAATGAATTACACATTAAAGCGGAAGTGCATCACATCGCCGTCTTTTACGATATAGTCTTTGCCTTCCAAGCGCCATTTGCCGGCTTCTTTGGCGCCGTTTTCACCTTTGAATTGAATGAAATCGTCGTAGGCGATCACTTCGGCACGGATAAAGCCTTTTTCAAAATCGGTGTGGATCACGGCGGCGGCTTTTGGGGCGGTGGCGCCGACGGCAACGGTCCAAGCACGCACTTCTTTCACCCCGGCGGTGAAGTAAGTTTGCAGATTTAACAGCGCATAACCGGCACGGATCACCCGGTTTAAGCCCGGTTCTTCAATGCCCAGATCTTGCAAAAATTCGACTTTTTCTTCGTCGTCCAACTCGGCAATTTCCGATTCGATCGCCGCACATACCGGCACCACCACCGCACCTTCGCTGGCGGCAATTTCACGCACGCGATCTAAATACGGGTTATTTTCAAAGCCGTCTTCATTGACGTTGGCGATGTACATTGTCGGTTTCAGGGTTAAGAAGTTGTAGCCTTTAATTGCGTGCAACTCGTCTTTATCTAAATCTACTGAACGGATCATGCCGGCATTTTCCAGCACCGGCAGAATTTTTTCCATAATCGACAATTCGAATTTTGCGTCTTTGTCGCCACCTTTGGCACGCTTGGTTAAACGCTGAATGGCTTTTTCGCAACTGTCCAAATCGGCTAACGCCAGTTCGGTGTTGATGGTGTCGATATCTTCTGCCGGATTGATCTGACCGGCAACGTGCACAATATCGTCGTTCTCAAAACAACGCACCACATGACCGATGGCGTCGGTTTCGCGGATATTGGCTAAGAATTTGTTACCTAAACCTTCGCCTTTGCTCGCACCGGCAACCAGACCGGCGATATCAACGAACTCCATGGTCGTTGGCAGCACCCGTTGCGGATTGACGATTTCCGCCAGCGCATCTAAACGCGGATCCGGCATTGGTACTACACCGGTATTTGGCTCGATGGTGCAAAACGGATAGTTTGCCGCTTCGATGCCGGCTTTTGTCAAAGCGTTAAACAGGGTCGATTTGCCCACATTCGGTAAACCAACGATACCGCACTTAAATCCCATACTATTTTCCTTTTGGTAAAACCGTTAGTGGCAACGGTTAGGGTTAAATTTTAAATCCATTCAAACGATTCATCGCTTTGCTGATTCCGTCGGTCAGCAGAATATCCACATTGATAGCGGCTTCTTCAATCGTTTGTTCGATCAAGTTTAATTCAGTTTTCGGCGGTTTGTTTAAGACATAACCGCTGACCAGATTTTTATCACCGGGGTGTCCGATGCCGATTCGCAAACGGTAGAAATTTTTGTTATTACCCAGATTGGCGATAATGTCTTTCAGTCCGTTGTGCCCACCGTGTCCGCCGCCTTGTTTGATTTTGGCGGTGCCAGGCGGCAGATCCAATTCATCGTGAAGCACCAAGATTTGTTCAGGTTGAATACGATAGAAATTCGCCAACGCCCCAACAGCTTTGCCGCTCAGGTTCATAAAGGTGGTCGGCAGCAAAAACCGCACTTCGTTACCCGCAATTAGCGTGCGTGCGGTTTTGCCGGAAAATTTGCTTTCCGGTGTGAGCGATAGGTTATATTGGCGGCAGAGTTGCTCTAACAGCCATTCCCCAGCGTTATGACGGGTTTGTGCATATTGGCTGCCGGGATTGCCTAAACCAACGATAAGTTTTATTTCGGACACGGTAGTTTCACTGTTTGTGTTAATAACGGATTGCGCTAAAAAATAGGCGCATATTGTATGCGAAAGTGTGGTTTTTCTCAATCGAAACTGAAACCGCACTTTATAACCGTAGCGTAAAATAACAATACAATAAGCAAAGTGCGGTTTATGAGGATTAAGCCTAAAGCGGTTTTAAATCCTTATCCAACAAACGTGATAACAACGCTATGCCGTTTAGCACCCGAAATTCGCCATATTTGGCTTGTTCAAAGTGGGCGGCTTGTCCTTCGGCAAAGAAGAATTGTTGTCCGGGCATTTTTAGACCCCATAGCATATTGTAGTCATTAATACGCAGCTTGATGGCAACATCTGGAAGGCAGTCATGATAATTTTCTGGTAAGGCTTCTTCCAAGCGGCAAAGTGCGGCACTGCCGTCAGCGTTTTGTTTTAACAGTGCGTATAGCTGTGTCGGGCGTTGATCCTGCCATTGTGCGAATTGTGCATAAGCTGCTTGCTCATCCTCTTGGCCAGCCTTGATCGCATCACTCTCGCTATTCTCTTGATCATAAATCGGGTAGGGGTTATCGATATTAAATTCGGCTCTTTTTTCTTGTTGCTGTTTATCAATTTCAGACCGCACTTGCTCTATCAAGTCGTAGTTGAGTTCCATATAATCGCCTTGCATAATCGAGCGCGGATCAATCGGCGCCAAGGCGAGGATCACCGACTTGCCGTTAGTCAGTACATTTTCATATTTTTGAATGCTGTAATTGCCGATAGCCAGTGTCAGCAGCAGGGTGAGCAGCGCAAGTGACGGCGTCAACCAACCGATTTTTCCTTGATAACTTGATTCAGCCGTGGCAACCGCAGTTGCACGACGGTGTTGACGTTGCAAATACAGTGCGGCTAACAGAAACAGAATCGCATTGCCTAGCAATAAGAAAGATTTATACAGCAGCGGCAAATCCAGCCAGTAATAATATTTTGCTAAAAAACCGATCATCGCCAGCAGAACGCAGCTAAACAGCAACCGATTATGATTGAGATAAGCCAGCAACAGCAAACTGAAGCTGACTAAAATGCTTGGTGAGGCGATAAAAGCCAAACCGAAAACTACCAACACTAGGGCAACGATGACCGCACTTCGTGTTTTCAATGGTTGTTGACGGCTGATCCAGAGCTGGATAATCGCCGGTGACAGGCAAATCAGTAACAGGATCAAGGTTGTCCAGTGCCAGTTTTCCACCGTAAACAGCCCATGGGTGAGAATATGGAAAAATTCAGCAAGCGTGTTGGGTGTCGGTAATGGGGCTGCCTCTGTAATCCCTAAGCTGATGTAAATATCCGGTTTGAAGATAAAACCGATATAAACCAGCCAAAATGCCCATGCTGCACTTTGAATATGGGCGTGATAACGGGTTGGGCGCAGGCTCAAGCCGAACAAGATTAAGCTGCCGAGCGCCAACCAATAATCGGCATAATAATCAAACAATAAAGTCCAGAAATCGCCTTGCAGTCCTTGCTCCGGTTGGAATTCATACAGGTAACCGTTTTGCGCACTAAAGGTGTACAATAGGGTAAACAGCAGCAGGATAAGACTGCCGGTTTTAATCCAATTGATCGTAATCAACAGGTAGCACAGCAGGCTGATGATGATCAGTCCGAGCAAATCGCCATTTAGCAGGGAAGGTTGATTGTCCTGGCGGTAGTCCAAGTAATAATTTATCAAATAGTGAAAAACATACAGCCCCAAGCCGATCATCAGTAGCAGACCACTAGCATATTCATTGGCTTTGTGCGAGTAGTAAAGGTATGCGCCAAGCGCAACAAACACCAGCGAAGCGATCAGAAATAGCTTATCCGATTCAAAAATGTCCAGTGTAAATAGAAAGGCAATTGTCAACAATGTGATGATGATTGCCAGTGTGGTAAACAGGATTTGTAGCGGCCACGGCATACCTTGCGCTTGTTGCACATATTGCTTTTTCAAATGAATTCCGAGCACGATGGCGGCGCCAAGGGTGACGAGAATCGCAACAAAAATCCCACTAATCTCAAAATTAGTGATCTTTAAAATAAAAACATCAACGCTGAATAACAGGCAAGCCCAGTAGCCGCTCTGGTTAAACAAATCACGGCGCTGTTGCCGGTAATAATGAAGCATTGGGGCAGCGAGAAACCAGACCAACGGCGCAGTGTTTGGGTTGTTGAGGCAAAGCAAAGTCATACACATGATCAGCACGGTGTTACTGACTTTGGAGCTGATATGCCAATCTTGATCATGCAGCGATTTGCTGAAAACTTCGCTTAGCATCACAAAACCCAGATTGAGCAGCAGCATGAAATATAAAAAATATTCATGCGACCAGAGCAGGTCGGGATACAGCGCTAAACTCAAATTGCTGGTTGCGAGCAGTAATAATGCGGCTGCGGCATTGGGCAGTGCAAGCAGTAACGGGATTTGCAGCAGTGACCATAGTGCAAATAGCTGCCAAGGATCGGCGCCGGTTTGATAAATTTGCCCAATCAGTGCCAACAATGCACCAATCAGCACGGCGGCAATAAAGAAAAAGGTGCTGCTGACGAATTTCAACCGTACTTGCCCGAGTTTACGGTATTCCCGGTAATAAACCCATATTCCGACGACAATGCTGCTGGCGAATAGACCTTGAGTGGCGTACAGTTTGGTGAATTTGCTGAAATAATCCCAATTGGCGGCAATCCAAGTGACCACTCCGCTACTGAGAAAGCCGGCGGCGGTGAGCGTGGTGAGGATCAATAAATACGTTGGCCAAGAGGCAGTAAAGAGAAGTTTATTCTGCATAGTTTCACCTGTTTATTATTGATGAGCCTAATGATAGTAAATTCTTTTGGATTGTTTAACAAGCAATTACTTTTTCGGGGTAATCTTGTTAAGATTGATTCAATTGATTCAATTGATTCAATTGATTCTAGGGCGGAAAAAAGGAAGCGATATGATTAAGGTAGAAGTGTGTGTGGACAATATCGAATCGATTCATACCGCGCAAAAATACGGTGCTGATCGAATCGAGCTGTGTGGCGCGTTGGCATTGGGTGGAATAACGCCGAACTATGGCTTGATCGAACGTGCGCTCGCAGCGGCGCAAATTCCGCTGTATGTTATGATCCGCCCACGTGCAGGGGATTTTCTGTTTAGTGTCGATGAAGTTGGCATGATGCAAAGCGATATTCGATTGGCGAAAAAGTGCGGTGCACAGGGGGTGGTGATTGGCGCATTAACCGAAAAAGCCGATATTGACATAGCGACTTGCCAGCGGTTGATTGACTGTGCCGATGGCTTGGGCGTGACGTTCCACCGTGCCTTTGATCTCTGCCGTGATCCGCAAACCGCACTTGAACAGATTATCGAACTGGGCTGCGAGCGGCTGTTAACCTCCGGACAACAGCAAAGTGCGGTCGCAGGTGTCGATTTGATTCGAGATTTAGTCCGGCAAGCGGATCAACGCATTTCGATTATGCCCGGTGCTGGCGTGAATGCAAGCAATGCACGGCAAATCCTGCAAATTAGCGGTGCACAAGAGCTGCACCTTTCTGCCGGCGGTTATCGCCACAGCGCCATGTTGGTCAACGAAGCGCCAAGCATGGGCAAAGACAGCCGACAAGATCAACAAATCAACATTACCGATGGCAAAAAATTACAGGCAGTGCTAGCGGCGATTAAGCATTAACCAAGCGTAACCAATTTAGCAGGCGACACATTTAGCTGCCCTTTTTGGCTGGCTTTCCATAAATCATATTCGGCTTGTTGATGTAACCAACTTTCAGGGCTGGGGCTGTCTTCCCCCAACCAAATATGTAGGCGCAGTGCCATCTCTGCACTGATTGCGGCTTTGCCATTTAGCAGGCGAGATAAAGTGACACGATTGATGCCTAATTGTTTTGCTGCTTCGGTGACGCTTAATCCCAACTCAGGCAGAATATCGTCACGAATAACTTCAGCGGGATGTGGTGGGTTGTACATAATCATAGTTTTCCTAGTGATAATCTTGGTAGTCAACAATTTCTGCATGACCATTACTTAACTAGAATGTGATACGCCAATTTCCATTTACTTTTACACTCCAATAATCTTGCATTTTTCCGAGTAACGGGTGTAAGCCCCAGCCTGGTAAATTCATATCATTTATTGTCTTAGCACTATCTAAGCGAGCGAGAATCCGGGCAATTTTTTTCGCTTGAGAAGCTTGAATCCCTGATTTGTTTCCGCTTTCAAAAAATAGTTTTAGTCCTTTATGTTTAAAAGAAATAATCATTTTAACCTAATTTATATAATATTGTAGCGTATAGCACTACGGTTTGAAATGGTTTGAATAGTTTCTTGCATTAAATACTTAATTTAAGAAACAACCAATTGTTTTTAAATGAATTTTTTATAAATAAAAAGACTTGTTATATTATTCTACGATCTAGATCGAAAAACAGTCATAGTCCAGCGGATTGTGTTCATTTTAAACGACAACTTAAAATATAAACAAAGATCAATAGACCCTAAGTAATATAAATTTTTGTAGGCTGTTAATCGGTAAGAGGTAATGATGTTCTATCCGGCAAAATTTGATAAAGAGGGTGACGGTTATAATGTCACTTTTCGTGATATTCCCGAAGCGATTACTTGCGGTGATGATTTGGACGATGCATTTTTTATGGCAAAAGATGCGTTATTGACTGCAATGGATTTCTATTTTGAAGATCATCGTGCTGTGCCTTCACCAAGTGCGTTACAGGAGGGAGAATATCTGATTGAATTGCCGCTCAGTGTGGCGGCAAAAGTGTTACTGTTAAATGAAATGATCGCACAAAATATTAGTAATGTGGAATTGGCAAGGCGTATTAAAGTAAAACCGCAGGAAATGCAGCGGATCACAAATTTAAACCACAACACCAAAATTGACACGATCGGACGTGCATTTTCAGCTTTAGGCAAGAAGCTTAATTTAAGTGTTAGTTTGTTATAATGGATAACAGCGTCATTTATCGCTAACAGAAGGAAATTTATTCCCCTTGTTAGCGATACCATTTTAGAATTGCTGGATAGTATTCAATGCTTCTTCTGCGCCACGGCGGTTGCCACCATAGGGAATAACAAGAGTAAAACTGGTTTTTTGCTCGGTTAAATATTGCAATTCTAAAAAAGCAGTTTCAGTAATATGGCTGGTGGAGGTTGATTTGCTGCCGAAGTTATAACCAAATGATGAGCCAAATACCGCAACATTACCTTTATGCTTCGTCGTGGTGTGAACAGTTGATTCCCGCTCCACTTTTGCTGAAATTAATTTTTCTTTATTGAAGATAAGCGGCTCATAATCAGTTTGTTGGTTATTGATAAATAGTAATTTGTTGGCGGTATCAATGGCAAAAAGGCTAGGTGGCACTTTTGATTGCTGCGATAAGGTGGTGGAAATGCCGGATTCTCTAAGCTGTTCATTCATTAATTTCAGACAACGAGTATATTGTAGATTGGCATAGGTTAAATTGATAATACCGAAAACCAGTTTAATTAAGAACAAGGCGACAAAAATAGAGATGATTAAGGTAATAATGCCATTGGTCAGACCTTGGATAAAATTCTCGACCACAATTAAACCAAAGAAAGCAATAATAACCCAAAATAGGATACGATAAACCCAATTAACTTGGTTGAGCATTTTTAGGATTTGTTGTGATTTATTTTGTTGCATAATGATCCCTTAAAGAAGAAAATAAACAGTTTTGTTATCCTACTTTAAAGGGGGGGGGGGGATGTCAAGCGCAACGATGCTTTTATTATTAATTTGTTAATCTTAAAAGAAAAAGTGGTTTTTGAACCGATTAAATTAGCGATGGTTATTTTTTAGATAGGCAGTGCCTGGTTTGATCTTCCCCACGCCATAGCGTATATTACGCAGATTATTTTTTGCTATAAGTAGGAATCTCATGCCGTCCGTTAATCAATCGGCGTTGGTGGGTTACAGCGCAACGCAGATGTATCAATTGGTTAATAATTACGAACAATATCCGGAATTTCTGCCGGGCTGTGTTGCCAGCCAAACATTGGTTAGCAATGAAAACGAATTGACGGCGCAGTTGGTGATCTGTAAAGCCGGAATTAGCCAACAATTTACCACCCGCAATACCATGCAGCCAAATCAACAAATCAATATGACATTGGTGGAAGGGCCGTTCCGTTTCTTGCAAGGCTATTGGCGTTTTGAGGCGATTGATGAAGGCTCTTGCTATATTCGGTTAAAATTGGATTTTGAGTTCTCCAGTCTATTAATTAGTGCGGTATTCGGCAAAATTTTTGAACAGCTGACGATGAAGATGATTGAGGCGTTTAAACAACGCGCCAAAGAGGTGTACGATGTCTGAACAAACGACAGTAGACACAGCAGACAAAATGACGATTCAAATTGCGTATGCACTGCCAAACAGTTATTTTTTGCAAAGTTATCAGGTTGAACCGGGCACGATTATCCAAAATGCGATTCTACAATCGGGAATTTTGGAGCAATATAAAGAGATTGATCTGCGCAGCAATACCGTTGGTATCTTCAGTCGTTTGGCAAAATTGACCGATGTGTTGCAAGATGGCGATCGAATTGAAATTTACCGTCCGTTGCTGGCTGATCCGAAAGAGATTCGTCGCAAGCGTGCCGAGCAGCAAAAACAAGAATTAGAAGCGCAAAAGGCGCAAGAAAAACAACAACGTGCCGAAGCCAAAGCGCTGGCTAAAAAAGAAATGTCAACAGACCCTAAATTAAAAGGATAACCTTATGTCAAAAATCGCCTATTGTCTTCCGAATGAAATCAGTGCCGAGCAGTTTCTCACTGAATATTGGCAGAAAAAGCCCCTGTTGATCAAAAACGGCTTGCCGCAAATCGTTGGCTTGCTTGAGCCGCAAGATATTATTGACTTGGCACAGCAGGATGATGTGACGGCACGCTTATTGAAAACCGAACAAGATCCGCAGGGTGAAGAGCGGTGGACACTGAAAACCAGCCCATTAAATAAAAAAGATTTTAGCAAATTGCCGCCGCAGTGGTCGGTGCTGGTGCAAAATTTGGAACAGTGGTCACCGGAGTTAGGCGAATTATGGCAAGCATTTGGTTTTATTCCGCAATGGCAGCGTGACGATATTATGGTGTCGTATGCGCCGCAAGGCGGCTCGGTCGGGCGGCATTATGATGAATACGATGTATTTTTAGTGCAGGCTTACGGACATCGCCGTTGGCAATTGGGCAAATGGTGCGATCCGAGCACCGAATTTAAACCCAATCAGCCGATTCGGATTTTCGATGAGATGGGCGATTTGTTGCTGGATGAAGTGATGGCGCCGGGCGATGTGCTGTATGTGCCGTCGCGTTTGTCGCATTACGGTGTGGCGCAGGACGACTGTTTAACCGTGTCGTTCGGGTTGCGATATCCGAATTTGGGCGATTTGATTGACAATATCAATGATGCGATCTGTCACCCGACACCGCACTTTAGCCCGGCAGCATTGAATATTCCGCTGCGTTTGTCGCCAAATACTCAGCCATTGGCGCAATTGGATCCGGCAATGGTGCAGAATATGAAACAGCAATTGCTGGATCATTTGAGCCAGTCAGCAGAATTTGATCGACTATTTCAACACGCAGTGGCAACTGCGGTCAGCAGCCGTCGTTATGAATTATTGCAATCGGACGATGAATTTTATCCTGAAGAATTGAGCGAAATGTTGCAAGACGGTGCGACCATTCAGCAGGACAGCAACAGTAAAATGCTTTACACCGAACAACCGTTTGCATTGTACGTCAATGGCGAGTGGTTAGACGAGTTAAGCGAACTGGAAAGTGCGGTATTAAAAGATCTCGCTAACGGTGCGGTGTTGGATTGGCAAACGTTGCAAGGTTATGTCACGGATTTAGATGATGAAATGGCAGAGGAAGTGTTGTTAGATTCGCTGTGCAGTTGGTTGGAAAACGGTTGGTTGGTGTTGGGGGAGTAGGTTTATTTATTGCTACTGTTATTTCGCTTTGCGGTGACTTTCTTTTAAATTTTACACCCTCTAAGGTGGTTCACAAGGGAAGCAGAAAAATACGACGCAAAGTATGAGATTTTAAAAATAGAAAGAAAAATGAAAGTGAGGTGCGTTTGGTTTTAAATTCCCCATCTGTAGTGCCTGAGCGTTTGCGTGAAGATTTCAAGGTCAATTTGTTGTGTTCGAAGCCTGCGTAGCAGGCAAGTTTACAAATTGACCGTAGAAATTAGCAAAGGCGAAGAGTCGCACTACAACTGGGGTCGCCTTTCTTTGACTTACTTTTCTTTGGCGAAGCAAAGAAAAGTAAGTCGCCATCGGCGAAATCCGATAGTTAACTTAAGATAAAAGATAAAAGATAAAAATACGAAAATAATCATATAATAACGGTAATCCCATGCAAAACACCATCTACTCCGTCAGTCAACTCAATCAAACCGCACGCTTGTTGCTCGAAGGGCAGCTTGGGCATATTTGGCTGACCGGGGAGATTTCCAACTTCAGCCAACCGGTGTCCGGGCATTGGTATCTCAGCCTCAAAGATGAAAATGCGCAACTGCGCTGTGCTATGTTCCGCATGAAAAACAGTCGCGTCGGTTTTCGTCCGCAGAATGGCATGCAAGTGCTGGTGCGTGGAACAGTCAGCTTATATGAACCGCGTGGTGATTACCAACTGATCATCGACAGCATGCAGCCCGCCGGTGACGGCTTATTACAGCAACAATTTGAACAACTGAAACAAAAGCTAGCTGCTGAAGGCTTGTTTGCACAACAACTCAAAAAACCGATACCGCACTTTAATCGCCGGATTGGCATCGTCACCTCAAAAAGTGGTGCGGCGCTGCAAGATATTTTGCAGGTGCTGCAACGGCGCGATCCCAGTTTGGAAGTGGTGATCTACCCGACGCAAGTGCAAGGCAAAGATGCCACAGCGGAGATTGTCCAAATGATCGAACTGGCAAATATCCGCCAAGAAGCGGATGTGCTGATTGTCGGGCGTGGCGGCGGTTCGCTGGAAGATTTGTGGTGTTTTAACGAAGAAACGGTGGCAAGGGCGATTTTTGCCTCACAGATCCCGATTATCAGTGCCGTCGGGCATGAAACCGATGTCACTATCGCTGATTTTGTGGCTGATCTACGTGCACCAACGCCGTCAGCAGCAGCGGAGATGGTTAGCCGAGATCATAAAGAATTGCTGCAACGCTTACAATATAGCCTACAACATTTGGAAATGGCGTTTGACCGTTTGTACAGTTGCCAACAACAACGGTTGGAACGCTTAAGACTACGCCTTGCCAACCAGCATCCAAGCAAACAATTGGCATTTCAGCGCCAGCAAAGCGCACAATTGCTCTGGCGTTTAAAACAAGCGCTGACTAAACAGCTGGATCGCAACATTAATCGTCACGCCAATTTACAGCAGCGACTACAGCAAAATCCATTGCGTTACCCTATCGGACAACGGCAGCAGCATTTGCAACAATGGAAAGTGCGGTTAGCAACCGCGATTGAAAAGAATATGAGTGTTAAACAGTACCAATTTTCCGGCGTTTGTGCCAAGCTGAACAGTTTAAGCCCGTTGAATGTGTTGGCGCGCGGGTATTCGATCAGCCAAAATGCACAAGGCAAGGCAATTGTCGACAGCCGTCAGTTGTGTTTGGGTGACAACATCACCACTCGTTTCAGCCGTGGCGCAGTGGTGAGCCGCGTGATTGACATTTCGCCGGATACATCGGACGCATAGTGGCGCTTAAGCAAATTTTAACTAATTTTTGCTATGTTTTAATCGCAAACTCACTATAATAGTCGCCCGCTAATCGCTTTTACGTTATTTATAGCAATATTTACTCACAGGAACATAGTATGTCAAAAATGAAAGATACACGTGAGCGCCTGTCGCATATCACTCTCTCACTGCATTGGCTAATTGCCTTTTTTATCCTTGGTTTGATGACCTTAGGGGTTTATATGACCGAAACCAGCCGTTATGATTTGTACCCAACCCATAAATCTTTGGGCATTTTTATCTTTTTCTTTATTGTGATCCGTGTGTTATGGCGCTGGAAAAACGGCTGGCCGCAACCCGTTGCGCAACACAAAAACTGGGAAGAGGCTTTGGCAAAATTAGTGCATTGGGTGTTGATTTTAGGCACATTGGCATTCCCGATTTCCGGCATGCTTTTCTCTATCGGTGGCGGACATGGACTGCAGATATTTGGTTTAGATCTCGTGTCGGCGAATCTGGTGGACGGTCAGCGCCAAATGTTAAATCCAGACTTGGCGAGTATTGCCGGTGAAGTTCACGAAAGCCTGCTGCCAATTATGCTGGCAGCGATTTTGTTGCATGTTGCTGGCGCATTGAAACACCATATTATTGATAAAAACAATACCTTAAAACGGATGCTGGGTTTTAAAAACCAATAATCATCACATCACCTGACGGGCGGCAATTGCCGCCCTGATTATTTTCTTAAGAATAGATTTCACCGCATTTTGCTTGCGTATCTGTCAGAGATCGCACCACTCCTCATATTTTTCCAATAAAAGATCCTAATTATTGCGATTTGGATCGCAGGAAAATATTGAAAACATTTTCCTCATTATTTTTACTTTTATGCTTTCACTGAAACAGAGAGGGAATTATTGATTTTCGTACTTGGTACGAGTATTATAAATTTAATTGGAAATCGCTATCGTGGCAGAAAAATTCTTAACGTTTATTGAAACCCCGATTTTTACTGAAGATCGAAAAGCTTTGCTATCGGAAGATGAATATCGGCAATTTCAAGAGTATTTGCTGGAGCATTATGATCTCGGCGATATTATGCCTCAGACAGGTGGGTGTCGAGAAATTCGCTGGAAGCTGAGAGATAACCATAGAGGGAAAAGTGCTGGTGTGCGGATTATTTATTATCTGCTGATGCCGAAAGAGCGGTTGTATCTATTGATGATGTATCCTAAAAGTGCAAAACAAAATTTGACTATGTCAGAAAAGTGGATATTAAAGCAACTTACTGCACAATTAAAAGAGGAAAAATAACCATGAAAGCGCATTTTTTCGAGCGTTTAAAAACCAGCGTAGAGCAAATGATCGCAATTGAAACAGGCGAGTTGAACGTTGCAGAAGAATATATTCACACGGTAAAAATTCCCGATGTAAAAAATTTGCGAATAGCTCAGCGGTTAAAACAGCAGGAGTTTGCTCAAATGCTAGGCGTTAGTCTTTCTTTGGTGCAATCATGGGAGTTGAATCGCCGGATTCCAAATGGTCCGGCACTCAAGCTGTTGATTATGCTTGAGCGTCAACCACAACTGTTTGAAACCTTAAAAGCATTATAACCGCGCTATTTTAGCAAATGCCTCAAGCTCGGCTTCGCAACCAACCTTTCAATCGTTCCACGCCTTCGCGCATATGGGCAATCTCACGGGTGTAGGCAAAACGCAGGTAGTGCTTTGTGCCATTTGTGCCGAAGTCGATGCCTGGGGTGGCGGCCACTTGGATCTCAGCCAGCATTTCTTTGGCGAAGCGATAACTGTCATCGGTGTAATGCGATACGTCCGCCCACAGATAAAACGCCCCTTGCGGTTTAAATTCGATGGTAAAAAGCTGTTTGAGTTCGTTATATAGATAGTCCCGTCGTTCACGGAACGTGCTTTGGATTTGGGTTAAATACCCATGATCAAACGCTTCTAATGCGCCGTATTGGCTCAAGGTCGGTGCACAGATAAAGATATTCTGTGCAATAATTTCCGCTTCCCGCACTTTGTGTTGCGGCACGATAATCCAGCCTAAGCGCGCACCGGGCATGCAGAAATATTTGGAAAAACCGTTGATCACATACGCATCAGGATTGAATTGCAGTGCGGTGGCGGCTTGTTCTTCATAGACTAAGCCGTGATACAGTTCGTCGGAAATAAACGCGATTTCATGCTGACGGCAATATTCATTTAAGGCTTGCAAATTTTCAGCGCTGTAAATATTACCAGTCGGATTGGCAGGGGAAGAAATCTGCAAGGCGCGGATTTTTTCAGCTTGCGCTTGCAGTTGTGCGACAGTTAATTGATAGCAACTGCTTTTATCAACCGCTATAAAGTGCGGTTCGACTTCCATCATGTGGGCAAAATTTTTGTAGCACGGATAAGCAGGATCGGTTAAACCCAGTTTATCGCCGTCTGCCAGCGTCAACGCATAAGCAATCAAAAAAGCGCCGCTGGTGCCCGGTGTGAGCAGCACACGTTCCGGGGCGATGTCGATTTGATAAGTGGTGCGATAATATTGGCAAATTTTCTCACGCAGCGCATATAAGCCTAAACTTTCGGTGTAGCTGAAACGGTTATCTTCGACCGCACTTTGTAATGCGGCTTTCACCTTAGGTGACGGCGGCAAATCGGGTTGCCCGATTTCAAAATGAATAGCATTTGGGTATTTCCCTGCTTCACGCACAATATCCATTACAATAAATGCACTCATTTTGTCATACCGCATCATCTATCCTTGCTTGTCAATAAAAAATTGTTGCCATGCTACGGCAATCACGGCAGGAGCTCAAGCCCAATGTACGAAAAAATAGCAGCGGAAAAAAGCGAAAGAAAAAATTCACAACTCAAATGAAGATCTGTATAATCCGAGCGCAATATTTTTACTTCAACTTTCCAATCAGAGAGATATTGCCATGCTAAGAGTCGTGAAAGAAGCCTTAACCTTCGATGATGTTTTATTGCTTCCTGCCCATTCCACTGTGTTGCCTAATACCGCAGATTTATCCACTTATTTGACCAAAGACATCCGCTTAAATATTCCGGTTTTATCGGCGGCGATGGACACCGTCACCGAAGCAAAATTGGCGATCTCCCTTGCGCAAGAGGGCGGTATCGGTTTTATCCATAAAAACATGAGCATCGAACGCCAAGCGGATCGCGTGCGCCGTGTGAAAAAATTTGAAAGCGGGATTGTGAGCGATCCGATCACAGTGCGCCCAGACATGAGTTTGCGTGATTTGGCCGTATTAAGCAAAAAGAATGGCTTTGCTGGCTATCCGGTCACCACTGAAAATGGCGAATTGGTCGGAATTGTCACCGGGCGAGATGTGCGTTTTGTGACCGACTTGGATCGTCCGGTGACGTCGGTGATGACGACGAAAGAGCGGTTGGTGACAGTGAAAGAAAATGAGCCGCGTGAAGAGGCGTTTTCGTTAATGCACGCTCATCGGATTGAAAAAGTGTTGGTGGTCAACGATGCATTTAAGCTGGTTGGTATGATCACCCTTAAAGATTACCAAAAAGCCGAAAGTAAACCGAATGCCTGTAAAGACAAATTTGGCCGCTTGCGAGTCGGGGCAGCCGTTGGTGCCGCACCAGGTAATGAAAGCCGAATTGAGGCGTTGGTAGAAGCCGGCGTTGATGTGCTGTTGATTGATTCCTCGCACGGCCATTCCGAAGGTGTGTTGCAACGGGTGCGTGAAACCCGTGCCAAATATCCTGAACTAGCGATTGTGGCGGGCAACGTCGCAACCGCAGCCGGTGCGATTGCGTTGGCGGATGCTGGAGCAAGTGCGGTCAAAGTTGGGATTGGACCGGGATCAATTTGTACTACACGTATTGTAACCGGTGTTGGCGTGCCGCAAATCACCGCAATCGCTGATGCAGCAGAAGCGTTGCAAGGGCGTGGTATTCCGGTGATCGCTGACGGTGGCATTCGGTATTCCGGTGATTTGGCAAAAGCCATTGCCGCCGGCGCATCTTGCGTGATGATGGGATCAATGTTGGCAGGCACGGAAGAAGCGCCGGGCGAAATCGAACTGTATCAAGGCCGTGCGTTTAAAGCTTATCGTGGCATGGGTTCATTAGGTGCGATGACCAAAGGTTCATCCGATCGCTATTTCCAATCAGATAATGCTGCCGATAAACTCGTGCCGGAAGGGATTGAAGGGCGTATTCCATACAAAGGGCTGTTGAAAGAGATTATCCATCAGCAAATGGGCGGCTTGCGTTCGTGCATGGGCTTAACCGGCTGTGCCACGATCGAAGAACTGCGCACCCAAGCGGAATTCGTCAAAATTAGCGGCGCCGGTATCAAAGAGAGCCATGTGCATGATGTCACGATTACCAAAGAAGCGCCGAATTATCGTTCGCTATAAGGCTTGAAGTGCGGTTGAATTTTATCTTAGCGCTTCATTCAACCGCATCTTTTATTAACCGCTTTTTTTATCGCATAGTAAGTATCGCACAGTAAATATCGCATAGTAAGGAAATAAGATGAGCCGCACATTCAGGATTAAAAATAAAAAGCCCTTATTTAGAAAGATGAAAATAATGACAGTCGATGAAGTCACCTCATTAGTCGATAATTTATCAATTTATGATTTTCCAACTGAGCAAGATCAATTCGACGCATTATTGGTGAAACCATTAGATGAATTTGAATGTGTACATCTGGGCGAAGAAGGAAAGAGTTGCCGCACTTTTGAACTCTCTTATTCGATAGAAACCGCAAGCTATGACGTTCGGGTTTTTACTCCTAGCACAAGAACCGATTGGAAAATTGCCATCAATTTTATCCAAACTTTAGCAGAGCATTTAAATACCAAGGTTGTTGATGAAGAAGGCATTTGTTATTCAGCGGATAATATCAGCTATAATTACGAAAACGATATTCTTTTCGGCATCAAAAACTTAATCAATCCTGAATATAAAGGCTATACTATTTTCGGTATCAATCATCCTGTTTCCTTTAGCTCTGATATGGTTGAAAAACTAAAAAATGCAGATGATAGAATTCAAGTGTTCGAAGATATTTTTTATGAAAACCAATATTTGGATGCCTATTTTGCCAAGCAGCGTTTTTATCAAAAAGATGATGACCAACAAATCATCGCTGCTTATAGCTTGACGCAACAAACTGAAACTATTCTGCCTTACGAACCCTCAGTAGAATTTAGTAATTTACACTTTATCAAAGATGAAGAAATTAGTCAGTGGCTGATAACATTGGTTGTTTTTGAAGATGCCGATGATGCTGAAACGTATTCTATGCTGGGGGAACTCAATTATTTTGATTTCATTAAGCGACTACCAAAAAATAAATACCGTCATATTGATGATAAATATATTCTTGTTGACGGAATGACAAAACAGGAGTTGGGAAATTTACTGACATAACATTTTGGCATGATGCAACGGATTGAATGTGACGCTCGACACTCTTTATCCAATTCGAATGTTAGACACACTAAGTTGCTATTCGCTCAATTACCATCGTTTGCGGAATAAATCCAATTTTTAACTCAAAGGGAAAACATGAACAACATTCACCAACATAAAATTTTAATTCTGGACTTCGGTTCGCAATATACCCAACTGATTGCCCGTCGGGTGCGTGAAATCGGAGTTTATTGCGAATTGTGGGCTTGGGATGTTTCTGAGCAGGATATTCGTGATTTTAATCCTAGCGGGATTATTCTTTCCGGTGGTCCGGAAAGCACCACCGAAGATAACAGCCCGCGTGCGCCAGCGTATGTGTTTAACGCCGGCGTACCGGTGCTGGGTATTTGCTATGGCATGCAAACCATGGCAATGCAGTTGGGCGGTTTGACTGAAAATTCTGATCACCGTGAATTTGGTTATGCTTCTGTGGAATTGCAAGCGGCGGACAGTTTGTTTGCTAATTTACAAGATAGTTTGTCTAACAGTGGACAAGCGCAGCTGGATGTCTGGATGAGCCACGGTGACAAAGTGACTCGCCTGCCGCAAGATTTCCAAATCACCGCCATCACACCCACCTGCCCGATTGCGGCGATGTCGGACGAAAACCGCCGTTTCTATGGTGTGCAATTCCACCCGGAAGTCACCCACACCAAGAGCGGTCTGGCACTATTGCAAAATTTCGTCCTGAAGATTTGCGGCTGTGAAAACCGCTGGACGGCAGAAAATATTATCGAAGATGCCGTGGCACGCATTAAAGCGCAAGTGGGCGATGACGAAGTGATCTTGGGCTTGTCTGGCGGCGTGGATTCGTCAGTGACCGCACTTTTATTGCACCGTGCGATTGGCAAAAATTTACATTGCGTGTTTGTCGATAACGGTTTGCTGCGTTTGCACGAAGCGGAGCAAGTGATGGAGATGTTCGGCGATAAATTCGGGCTGAATATTATCCATGTCAATGCCGAAGATCGTTTTTTAAATGAGTTGGCAGGTGTCGCTGATCCGGAAGCCAAACGTAAAGTGATCGGCAAAGTGTTTGTTGACGTGTTTGACGAAGAATCGCATAAACAAGCCAATGTGAAATGGTTGGCACAAGGCACGATTTATCCCGATGTGATCGAATCCGCCGCCTCAAAAACCGGCAAAGCACATGTGATTAAATCACACCATAATGTTGGTGGCTTGCCGGATTATATGAAGTTGGGTTTGGTTGAGCCATTAAAAGAGCTGTTTAAAGACGAAGTACGTAAAATTGGTTTGGCTCTGGGGTTACCATATGAAATGCTATACCGTCACCCATTCCCAGGGCCGGGCTTAGGCGTGCGGGTGTTGGGCGAAGTGAAAAAAGAGTATTGCGATATTCTGCGCCGTGCCGATGCGATTTTTATCGAAGAGTTGCACAACGCCGATTGGTATCACAAAGTCAGCCAAGCTTTCACCGTGTTCCTGCCAGTGAAATCGGTTGGCGTGATGGGCGACGGGCGCAAATATGATTGGGTTGTCTCGATTCGCGCCGTGGAAACCATTGATTTCATGACCGCTCATTGGGCGCACTTGCCGTATGATTTGCTTGGTAAAATCTCCAATCGTATCATCAATGAAGTGAGCGGCATTTCGCGCGTGGTGTATGATATCAGTGGTAAACCGCCTGCGACGATCGAGTGGGAATAATATTCCATTATTTCAGCAGTTCATAGCATTTCAAAACCCATCTTAAAGCCTGTAATACAGGCTTTAAGATTATCGACAAACCAACTAACCGTAAAAAATTAGTGGGTTTGTCAGCAGTCTGAAATGTTGGATGATATTGGGAAAGTTGCAATTCTGGTAACACTTGTTATGCTGTATGGCAAAGATCCTATGTATTTGAAAATAGTTAATTCGGCATTTTTACTGGCAGGTGTTTATACTTGTCTTTTGGGCGAGCTGCTATTCAGAAAATTAGCCATAAAAAAGGAGAATGCAAAATGAACATCACATTAGGTTTAGCAATCTTTGCTCTTATTGGCATTTTCTTTGCTGTGATGGCAAATAAAATTTATAATGAAACGAAATAAAAATATTAATTTCATAAGCAAGCATCGCATTGGCGGTGTTTTTTATCAAACATGCTGCAAAACGCCATCCTCCAGGGCAGGACATGCCCGTAGCGTCTATGAAGTGAACGACAATAGTCGTCAGCAGTAGTAATTTCCCGACTTTAGGCGGAGAGGATGTCAATTTTAGCAACAATAGAGAACTGATGATGGCGATGAAAAAATTTAAGAACACAGCAGTAACACTCTTGGCAGGTCTTGGCGTGCTGGGCGGTGCGAATGCTGCGCTTTATCAAGAAGTTTCTACATCGGTTGAACAAATCAGTAGTTTGAGTTCAACGCAGGGGCGGAGTGTTGATGTTTTTTCGGCGGTTAATCGGCTTGTTGCCTCAATGCAAAAAATGAATCTGACGGTGAAAGCAAAATTAAAGCGAATTGATCAAGATGAGTTTGAACATCTCTTGTTCATCAAACAATCACTTGATTTAGGGTTTTATATTCTGACGCAACGTTATGAAGACGAAATTTATACGCAATTCACCTCAGAATTTCGTGCATTTTCCGCAGCAAGGACACAATTCAAAATGTACTTGCTTCAAGTTCAAGAACGGTTATACGGCGTTGAAATTGCGCAGTTTGATGATATTTCTTTGACGGAGCAAGATGTGCAGGAAATGAATCAAGCTGTGAATCAGCAGTATGGTGTGAGTTGATGTCAGCACACATCTTCTTACATTCTGATTTAGTCAATATTCCCCACATTGAAAAAATTGCGATTGGTGTTGCATTATTTCACGATACTGGGCGTTATCCTGATTTTCTTGGGCATTACGGTGGATTTGAGTTAAACCCGAAAGCCGTTGAAAGCCAGTTGCATAAGTTGCATATTGCCCTGTATCAAAGTGATTGGAATTTGAAGTCTTGGCAGCGTAATGGCTCACGCCGAACCAGTGATAATTTTGTGGTTTATACCCAGCATTTTTTCTGTGAAGATTGCTTTCAACTCCTTGGCATTGTGACGCCGGAAGCGCACGCCAAAATAGATTCGCTATTGACGGCGTTTATTGACAAAGCGGAACAGTTTCATTGTAGGAGAAGAACTGAATTACTCGAACAACCGCACTATTTAAGTCAAAATAACGTGGCAAAAACAATAAAATTAACCCCTTGATATGGGGAAATGAAAAACAACTTATTCGGGGTTGTTTAATTAGTGGATTACTATATATGATTGAGTATAAATAACCTTTACAACCAATAAATTAGCCTCGAATTTCGAGGCTTTTTTATGATTGCTGTTTTTGGCTTCTAAACAATTCCCATTCTTCGATCACACGTCCGTCCGGTAAATGACAGAGAGCATATTGGTTACCGTCTTTATCTTGTTTCATTTCCAGTTTACCGCCTTGCTGCACGCAATATTCAGAAGCAGGATTGGGCATACCGATAGCGGGCGTTTCGTTGTGCTCGGCTGTGCAAGCGGTAAGCATCGCACTGGTGGAAAGGGCTAGGATACGTTTTTTCATTTTTACTCCGTTTTCTTACAATAATAGCTCAAAGATAATGATTGGGCGTATAATAACACAAAATAACGGTTTAAATATCGTACACTCAAATTCAACTATTGTTGAATTTATCAAAGTTTGTTACATTGAGTGCGGTTTTTCTATCTGGGAGAATATGATGAAGGTCGTGGTTTATAGCACCAAAAAATATGATAAAAACTATTTTGAACTGGTCAATGTTAAATATGGTTTTGAGCTGGAATTTTATGACTTCTTACTCAACGATCGCACCGCTAAAATGGCGGAAGGAGCAGATGCAGTCTGTATTTTTGTCAACGATATTGCTGATCGTCATGTGTTGCAGAAATTGGCGCAAATTGGGGTTAAATTTGTGGCACTGCGTTGTGCTGGTTTTAATAATGTTGATTTGCAGGCGGCGAAAGAGTTTGGTTTGAAAGTGGTGCGTGTGCCAGCCTATTCGCCGGAAGCAGTGGCGGAGCATACGGTCGGGTTGATGTTGGCCTTGAATCGTCGGATTAATAAAGCCTATAACCGTACTCGTGATGCCAATTTTTCGTTGGAAGGGTTGATAGGCTTTAATATGCACGGGCGTACTGCCGGGGTGATCGGCAGCGGAAAAATTGGAGTCGCGGTGATGCGAATTCTGAAAGGCTTCGGCATGAATATTCTGACTTATGATCCCTTTCTCAACCCGGCGGCGGTTGAGTTGGGGGCGGAATATGTCGATTTGGATACGTTGTATGCCCAGTCACAGGTGATCACCTTGCATTGTCCGGCAACGGCTGAGAATCATCATCTGTTAGATAAAGAGGCTTTTGCCAAAATGCGAGACGGCGTGTTGATTGTGAATACCAGTCGTGGTTCGTTGATTAATACCACCGATGCCCTGCAAGCCTTAAAGAGCCGTAAAATTCGTGGTTTAGGGATTGATGTGTATGAAAATGAGCGTGATTTGTTCTTTGAAGACAAATCGAATGAAGTGATTCTGGACGATACCTTCTCGCTGTTAGCCGCGTCACACAATGTGTTGATGACCGGACACCAAGCGTTTTTAACCGAAGAGGCGCTGACCAGTATTGCCGAAGTGACACTGCATAATATTGCCGACTTAGTCAGAAATATTGAAAGCCCAAATGAAGTAAAAAGTTGATTATTTAGCATGCCAGATAGTTGAGATGGGCGTAAAATAGCAGAATCAGATGATATAAATCGGTAAAAGCGATAGGATTATTTTAGGATATGCCTTGAAAATCCGCACAGAAGCGCTTATCTTATACCGTACTGAAATAGTCAAGTAAATAGTATAAACAGTTAACCTAAGGAAAATACAATGAGTGAAGTAGTACATGCCACTGATGCCAGTTTTGAACAAGATGTTTTACAATCCAACCTGCCGGTTGTTTTGGATTTTTGGGCGCCATGGTGCGGTCCTTGTAAAATGATCGCCCCGATTCTGGATGATATTGCCGCGGAATTGGACGGAAAAGTGAAAGTGGTGAAGATCAATGTTGATGAAAGTCAGCAAGTTGCAGCAAAATTTGGCGTGCGTAGCATTCCAACCTTAGTGATCTTTAAAGAAGCAAAAGCAGTGGCGACTCAAGTCGGTGCGTTACCAAAGAATCAATTAATTGCGTTGATTGAGAAGTCTATCGCTTAATTAATCAACGATTCTTCAGCAATCCCCTTAGTTCGTTTGATCTAAGGGGATTTTTTATGGATTGTGCTGTTTTAGTAGTTGATGCCACAGTCCAGACAATAGATATATTGTCCTTTCGGATCATTGAAATGTTTTAGCAAGCCTAATTGGCTTTTTATAGGTTTCACTTGCTGTGGCGTCACCCCGAAAAGCGACAATACCGCACTTTGTATCTTGCTTTGACTACGGTTCAAGAAACGGCTGATTAAATCCGGCTGTTCATCGACAAACCATTGTAACGGAAGAGAATCGATTTCCGCACTGCCTGCAGAACGACGTTCATTCACCAGTTTTAAAGCGGTATCAATCGCACTGTCAAAATCCCCCAATTCATCGACCAATTTGTTTTTTAAGGCGTCTTGTCCTAGCCAAATTCGCCCTTGTGCAATTTCATCCACCTGCGTTTTCGTTAATTTGCGGCTGTCGGCAACAATCTGCAAAAATTTATCATAGCCGTGTTCGACGCCTAGCTGGAAGTATTGACTTAATTCTGGCGATAAATTCTGTGCCAGATTCTGTTCGGCTAGCGGACCGGTACTGACGCCGTCACTGTTAATTCCCCAGTTATTTAAAGTATTTTCCAGCGTGAAAAATGCTGAGAAAACGCCGATTGAACCGGTCAAGGTGTTTGGATTGGCAACAATATGGTCGGATTCGGTTGCAATCCAATAGCCACCAGATGCAGCCAAACCACCCATGGAGACGACTACCGGAATACCTTGTTGGCGTAGTTCAACTAATTTTTGGCGGATCACTTCGGAAGCCACCATGCTGCCACCGGGAGAATTAATTCGCAAAATAACAGCTTTGACAAGGCGGTCACGCATAGCATTTTCCAGCAAGGCGGCAATACTGTCGCCCCCGACTGAAGTATCTGTGCTGACACCATCGATAATCTCACCCTCGACATTGACCACGGCAATTTTGCCAGTCGCCGGATCACTGCTACGATCAGGTAGCGTTGCCAGATAATCGCTAAACAGAGTGTATTGGTAGTCGCTGCGATCAGAATTAAAACCAAAAATATCGCTAAGTTTGTGGCTGATGTTGCCGTTATTCATCACGGCATTAACCAAGCCGCGTTGTTTAGCATATTCAGTGCCGTCGCCGTTTAGGGCTTTCAGTTGCTGCAAAAATGTTTGTGGCGTAGGCGATACCGCACTTTGTTCAATCCCACGGTTTTTGGCAACCAGAGCTAAATAGTTATTCCACATTTGCTCCACCCAAAGGCGGTTGTTGGCTTTAGCTTCCGTAGACATATCATTGCGCAGAAAAGGCTCCACCGCGGATTTGTAGGTTCCGACCCGGAAAATATGTGGCGTAATCTCTAATTTGTCGATTAATGATTTGAAATACAAGCTATTTTGAGTCAAGCCAAAAATACTGACATCACCCAGCTGATTGATATAAATTTCATCAGCATAACTTGCCAGCAGGTATTGCGCTTGCGAGTAGCGAGAGGAGATCGCATAGATCGGTTTATTTTGTGCTTTAAACTCGGTGAGTGCCTGCCCGATAAATTGTAGTGATGGGATATCACCGCCTTCAAAATAGTTCAAATCCAGCACAATACCTTGGATTTTATCGTCAACGGCAGCGTGCTGGATAACATCAACCACATCGAAAGTTGAGATTTGCTGCGGAATCTGGCGCTGGTCAAATTCACGTAAGGCGTCTAATAAGCTACTTTCTGGGCGGTTGTCGGCAAGATAGCCGTCTAAGTTTAGTAATAATGCGCCCTCTTTAATGGTTGGTGTGGTGCTTGAGGAGTGTAGAAATATGCCGACCAAGCTAAAACAGAGTAGTACAAACAGAATAAAAAAGACATTGATCACTAAGTCACGGACAAAGCAAAGTCCGCGCCACAGCAATTTAATCAGTCTTGCCAAAGCCCTCATTCGGATCTCCTTAAAAAAAGAATAATTCTTAATTAAATGAAAATGGTATATATTGTAGCAATAATTTTTACCGAATGAAGCAAAGAATTGAGTGGATAAAGGAGATCAAGATGGATGCGTTGGAATTATTGCTAAGTCGTCGTTCAAATAAAAAATTAGTTGCGCCAGCACCGCAGGGCGAACAGTTGGACAATATTCTGCAAGCGGCATTGCATGCGCCGGATCATGGTCGCTTGACGCCTTATCGTTTTGTGATCATTGAAAAGCAGGGGCAAGATGTGTTGGAGCAATTGCTGCAAAGTGCGGTCGAAGAGCTGAATTTGGGCGAAGAGCGTAAGAAAAAAGCCACAGATGTCAGCCATCGCGCGCCGATGATTATCGCGGTGATCGCTAAAATTAATAATGAGATTGGCAAAGTGCCGGGCTGGGAACAAATGTTGACGGCAGGCTGCGCCACTTATGCGATGCAGCTTGCTGCCAATGCACAGGGATTTGACAATGTTTGGGTCAGCGGCCCTTGGATTGACGGCACGGAATTGCGCCAAGCGTTCGGCTGTGAAGCACAGGATAAAGTGATTGCGTTACTGATGTTAGGTACTGCGGAACAAAAATTGGAAAAAGCCAAAATCCATGATGTATCGCCGTATGTCAGCTATCTTTAGTTTGCGGAATTTTTTATGGAACAGCGCTGAACCGCACTTTTGCAATAGACAAATGAATTACATCCAATTCAATTGTTTCAGAATCACAATCCCGATCGATGAACCGAACATGGCTGCGAAGGTGGTGATGCCAATAATATTGGCGGCGGTTTTGGCATAGCCGCCCATACTCCTGACCATCGCATAACTGGCTGCCGCTGCTGGCGTGGCAGACATCAGAAAAATAACACCGAGATCAATTCCCTGCAAACCAAAGGCTCGTCCAATCAATACCATCATCAGCGGCGCAAGCAACACTCGCCCGATACTCGACCAGATCGCCACTTGTGAGGAAGCGTCCATATTTCTCAGATTCAAACTAGCACCGGCGCAAAGCAGTGCCAGCGGTAATGTCATATCCGCCAGATAATCAGCGGTGCTGATCAGCGTCTGTGGCAGGCTGAAACCTAAATGGGTGAAAATTAATGCGGCAATAATCGATAAAATCAGCGGATTTTTAATCAACTGTTTGAAAATATAGATAAAATTGGTTTTTCCACCTTCTGCTAAAGAACGACTAAGAGTGATCACCGCCAGCACGTTAAACAGCAACGTGATAATTGCAGTATAAACCGAAGCAATTGCCAAGCCGGCAGAACCGTAAGCATTGGCACAGAGTGATAAGCCGATGATGCCGCTGTTGGCACGGAACACGCCTTGCACAAATGTGCCGCGCTCTTTTTTGTCGTTGATATAACGGGCGGCAAACAGTTCTGCCAAGATAAACAGGATTAACGTACCCAAAATACCGATGCTGACCACGCTGAGCTGCGAGCCGTAATCGGTTGGGTTTTTGATGATGCTGAGGAAAAGCAGCGCCGGCAGGGTGATGTTAAACACCAGCTTTGAGCCTTGATTGCTGAAATGCTCATTGATCATGCCGATTTTTTTCAGATAGATACCCAAGATCAGCATTAAAATATTCGGCAGGGTTACACTTGCCGAAAATAACATTGAGGCGACAAATCCACTTTCCATCATGTTCCCATCTAGTGATAGTGTGCCAAAACCGCCCGTTTAAGGGCGGGGCAGTGACTATTTTTTCGCTTTTTTGATAAATTTCATCAAGCGTTTACGTTTGCGCAGTTGGTTCGGTGTCAAGCTGTTGCGCCGTCCGGCAAATGGATTACTGCCTTCTTGGAATTGAATCCGAATAGGAGTACCGATAATTTTCAAACTACGGCGATAGTAGTTGGATAAATAGCGTTTGTAAGAGTCGGCAAGTTTGTCCAACTGATTGCCGTGAATCACAATAATCGGCGGGTTATGCCCGCCTGGGTGGGCATATTTCAGCTTAATTCGTCTGCCGGAAGCAAGCGGCGGCTGGTGTTCGTCGGTCGCCATTTGCAAAATGCGAGTCAACATCGAAGTGGAGAAACGCTTGGTGGCACATTGATAAGCCTCTTGTACCGATTCAAACAGATTGCCGACACCGCTGCCGTGCAGGGCGGAAATAAAATGAATTCGTGCAAAATCAATGAAGTCCAGACGGCGATCCAACTCAGATTTGATCTGATCCTTGGCATCTTGGCTTAAGCCGTCCCATTTATTGACCACAATCACCAGCGAACGTCCGGCATTCAGAATAAAGCCGAGCAGCGACAAATCTTGATCGGAAATGCCTTCACGGGCGTCAATGGTCAGCAGCACCACATTGGCATCTTGAATTGCTTGCAGGGTTTTGATCACCGAAAACTTTTCTACTGCAAGCGTGACTTTACCACGTTTGCGCACTCCGGCAGTGTCGATAATAGTATATTGTTGACCGTCACGCTCCATCGGAATATAGATACTGTCGCGCGTGGTACCGGGCAAGTCGTAAACCACCACCCGATCTTCGCCTAAAATGCGATTGGTTAAAGTCGATTTACCGACATTTGGGCGCCCGACAATCGCAATTTTGATATTTTTATGCAGATCTTGTGTTGCGGTTTCGTCATTTTGCTCTTCTGCCAGCACTTGATCTAAAAGTGCGGTATCTTCTTCATTATTGAAGTCAAAATCCTGATCCCATTCCTGATCCTCAACCGCACTTTGATGCTGCTGCTCATTTTCAGATTGCTGTAATTGCTCGGCAAATGGCGCCAGCACATCTTCGATTAAGTTGTTGACGCCACGTCCTTGTGCCGCAGCGATTTGCGCAATTTCACCCAAACCCAATTGATAAAATTCAGCACAGTGTGAATCGGCATCAATACCATCGGTTTTGTTGGCAACCACCACCGTTGTTTTTTCCCGCTGGCGCAGATAATTGGCAATGCCGATATCCGGCGGCGTTAAGCCGGCACGGGCATCCACCATAAACAGCACCACATCGGCTTCTTCAATTGCCAACAGCGACTGTTCCGCCATTTTCTCTTCCACACCTTCTTCCGTGCCGTCGATACCGCCGGTGTCGATCACAATAAAATCATGCCCAGCAATATGCGCATGGCCATATTTGCGATCGCGAGTCAGTCCGGGAAAATCGGCGACCAATGCATCACGCGTGCGGGTCAAGCGGTTGAACAGAGTGGATTTGCCTACGTTAGGGCGCCCGACTAGGGCAACTACAGGAGTCATATAAAACCTCGATGGACGAAAGCTGTCGTCATTTTTATTATGGGGTGATGGGCAAGATGATACCGAATTTTCAGGGTGGCGAATAGTGAAAGTTATCAATTAAACGGCGTTTCGCCTATGTGTTCTTGCTTAATTTAGAAAAATAAAAAGCCCGACATTAATATATCGGGCTGAAAAATGGCGGAATGGACGGGACTCGAACCCGCGACCCCCTGCGTGACAGGCAGGTATTCTAACCAACTGAACTACCACTCCACATTTAATAATATGAGTTTTGAAGCAATAAAAAACGCACAGTCTTAACGTTAATGTATGAACTATGCGTTCTAAAATTATTGGCGGAATGGACGGGACTCGAACCCGCGACCCCCTGCGTGACAGGCAGGTATTCTAACCAACTGAACTACCACTCCGCGATTAAGTGAGGCGAATGATAAAGGGCTATGCGGTTGCAGTCAACCCTTTTTTTTAAAACTATTTTCAATTGCTTAATCCATAAGCGAATCGCAGCAAAACCGCACTTTTTGGCGCTTTAACGTGAAAGGAGATTACGCTTAATGCTCGCTGCGTTTCAACCAAATACAGTTATTGCGGCTTTTCTTTTGCAGCAGCTCAAAGTAGTTTTGATGCGCTTGCTGTTCTTCAGCATCAGGTAAAATGGTGCGTAGTGTTGCGCTTTTTAATGTCGTTAGATGGTTATTTGTTGAAGCGTTTGAATTCGATGCCGTATGAGGTATGTTTTCGATAGAGTGTTCTTCGTCAAATAGACTGACTTGACCACCGGTCATTTGCAAATACACATCGGCTAAAATCTCGGCATCGAGCAGCGCCCCATGTAGGCTGCGCTTGCTGTTGTCGATATTTAAGCGATCGCATAGCGCATCCAAATTATTGCGTTTGCCCGGATACATTTTGCGTGCCATCGCTAGGCTGTCGGTGATTAAGCTGATTTTGTGAGTTTTAATCTGTTTGGTGGCAGCCAGTTTGCTAAATTCGTAATCCATGAAACCCACATCGAAGGGGGCGTTGTGGATAATCAATTCGGCATCGCGGATAAATTCGATAAATTCAGCAGCAATGTCGGCAAAGGGCGGTTTGTCCGCCAGCATTTCATCGGTGATGCCGTGCACTTTAATCGCTTCAGGATCGACTTCGCGATCCGGTTTGATATAAACATGAAAAGTGCGTCCGCTCGGGCGGCGGTTGATCAACTCGACAGCACCGATCTCGATAATGCAATGTCCCTCGTAGTGCGCACCGAACTGGTTCATGCCGGTGGTTTCAGTATCCAGCACCACTTGGCGCTGCGGTATGATTTGAGGTGTAGTTTCTGTTGTCATAGGTTTTACTGTAAAAGATATCGGGTTAAAAACATGCCAAATTTGATTCATTGTAATTGAATCGAACGATTTTAGGCAACCGATACGTTTGCAGCTAGGGAATTTTAGCAAATTAAGCTATGATTTCAGAATTAAATTGAATGTTGACAAGAATTCGGCAAGATGATGAAACAGATAGAGATATACACAGATGGTTCCTGTTTGGGTAATCCCGGTCCGGGGGGGATCGGGGTATTGCTGCGCTATAAACAGCATGAAAAAACCATTTCGCAAGGTTACCGGTTAACCACCAACAATCGCATGGAGCTGTTGGCGGTGATTGTGGCGTTGGAGAGTTTAACTGAGAGTTGTAAAGTGCGGTTGTACAGTGACAGCCAATATATGAAAAACGGCATCAATCAATGGATCCACAATTGGAAACGCAACAACTGGCTGACCAGCAACAAAAAAGCGGTTAAAAATCAAGATTTATGGCAACGGCTCGACCAAGCGATTCAGCGACATCAAATTCACTGGCAATGGGTCAAAGGGCACGCCGGACACCTAGAAAATGAGCAAGTTGACCAATTGGCAAGGCAAGGGGCAGAAGCGCCGAACCAAGAGGACTCCGGCTATCAGCCGGATTGAATACGGCAACGCTCTTTAGAGCGCGTTAACACATTGGCAGGCGCAAACACCGGCGCTTTGAACCGCACTTTTTGCGGATTGAGCGTGAGCGGAATAGTGCGTTTTCGAGCCACAATCACCGCCAACTGTCCGTGATTACGATAAAAGCGATGACAAAAGTGCGGTATCGCCGATGATTTGGCGAGGGTGGTTTGCTGCACAATTTCAAAATTCAGCAATTCCAGCCAATCGATAATCCGCCAAGTGAGGTATTTTCGGATCTGCCAACGATGTGGTGTGCTGTGGTTTTTCAGCCCTAGATGGTGTTTAAACAGCAACGAGCTGCATGGATTAAATAAGGAAATAAACAGATAGCCGTCTTCGCTTAACACGCGAGTGGCTTCACGCAGCAACTGGTGCGGATCTTGGCTGAAATTTAGCGTGTTTGCCAACAAGCAGGCGTCTATCGCATTTTCATAAAACGGCAAATGAGTTGGGCAGGCTTGTACGATGGAATGGTGGTCTAAAGTGGCATGCTGCGGTAAATCGGGATAGAGTGCAATTGCGTGCTGATTGGGGCAGTCCCATTCCAATTCGGCACTTAAACCACCGATTTTCAAAATATGCTGACCGTACACCTTAGCAAACCAAGGTTTAAAATAGTCATTCAGTGTTTTACAATAATAATCACCCTGCTTCAGCTGCTGCCAAGAGGTTGGCAAGGGCAGAGAATACGGATATTTTGCGCGCCATTTCATCAATTGATCACCTTGTTCATTAAACGGAGACAAGCTATGTTAATACCATTACCGGCACTAAATGACAACTATATTTGGCTGTATGCGAAGCAAAACGATCGGGTTTTAATTATTGATCCGTCAGAGTCACAACCGGTTATAGATTACTTGAACCGCAATCATCTGCTGCCACAAGCAATCCTGCTCACGCACGGACATGCGTCGAAAAACTATGGCAGGCGGAAAAAACTGTCTAGCAATCCTGCTCACGCACGGACATGCGGATCATATTGGCGGCGTTGCGGCGTTGAAACAGCATTATCCAAATTTGGCGGTATACGGTTCGCCGGAAGTCGCTGAGTTAGCAACGGTGCTGGTCGAGCCAGGAAAATTGCAAATCGGTAACTACGGAATCGAGGTCATCGCCACGCCGGGACATACTGCGCAACATATTAGCTTTGTGGTGGACGACCATCTATTTTGTGGTGATACGATTTTTTCTGCTGGTTGCGGACGGGTTTTCACCGGTGATTATGCCGCGATGTTTGCCGCGCTACAACGCCTGAACGCATTACCGGACAGTACAATCGTGTGCGCCGCCCATGAATATACCTTAAGCAATTTGCGTTTTGCTTTAACGGTCGT
>VDHG01000139.1 GCA_006228005.1 Testudinibacter crocodili | reverse complement strand
TTTTGTCTACTATACCTATTTGTTTATAATAGATGGCTAGCCCACAACACTAGCCCAACAACAGACTATCATCACTCAGCTCTTCGCCACGGGTTTTCTCAAACATTTTCAGTAGATCCGGCACATCCATTTTGTCACGCACGGCACCTTTCACGTCCAACACCACTTGCCCCTGATGTAGCATCACGGTGCGTTCGCCATGATCCAACGCTTGGCGCATCGAATGAGTAACCATCATCACCGTCAGATTATTCTCTTTAACGATTCGGTCGGTCAATTCCATCACAAACGCCGCTGTTTTGGGATCCAGCGCCGCAGTATGTTCGTCTAGCAGCAAAATATTCGACGGCTGCAATGACGCCATCAACAAGCTGACTGCCTGCCGCTGTCCACCGGAAAGCAACCCCATACGATCGGTTAAACGATCTTCCAACCCCAATTTCAACATGGCAAGCTTTTCGCGAAACAACTCACGCGCTGTTTTATTACTGAAAAACGCCAAGCCACGTTTGCGCCCACGGTTATACGCCAACGCCATGTTTTCCTCGATAGTCAACCCCTCACAAGTGCCAAGCATCGGGTCTTGAAACACCCGAGCTACCGACGCCGCACGCTGCCAAGTGCCTTTACGGGTGACATCTTTCCCGTTGAGATACACCCTGCCGGAATCGACCAAATAATCGCCGCAAATTGCATTCAGTAACGTAGATTTTCCTGCACCGTTACTGCCGATCACCGTGACAAATTCGCCTTCGGAAATATCCAACGACAGTCCACGCAACACCGGGTTTTCAATCGGGGTTCCACGATTGAAGGTTATTCTTAAATCATCTAATTTCATCATACAGGTTACGACTTCTTGCTTGAAAATTGCTGTTTCATTTTACTTTTGAGCTGTGGTGCAATTAAAACCAGCACCACCAAAATTGCGGTGACTAGATTCAAATCTTGCGCCCCAAAGCCGATTTCTCGCAAAGTATCACTGCTTAGTGCCACCGCAATAAAGAAACGATACAGAATCGAGCCGACAATCACCGCTAGTGTGATCACTAGAATGCGCTTCGATGGGATCAAGGTTTCACCGATAATCACGGCTGCCAGTCCGATCACAATCGTACCGACCCCAATCGACATATCCGCACCACCCTGTGTTTGTACATATAGCGATCCACCCAGTGCAATCAAGGCATTAGACAATGCCATGCCCAAGAAAATCATCTTCCCGGTAGCAATGCCCTGTGCTTTTGCCATGCGCAGATTAGCGCCGGTAGCACGCACCGCCAAACCCACTTCGGTGTTGAAAAACCAGTCGAGCAGTAATTTAGCCACAATCACAAATCCCAATACAAACAGCGGCTGGATATACAATTGATTACTGGCATCAGCGTTAATGAAGGGTTCGTAGATGGTGGGTTCGCCCAACAACGATAGATTTGGCGAGCCCATCACGCGCAAATTAACCGAATACAGCGCAATCATCACTAAAATACTGGCCAGCAGTTGTAATATTTTTAAAGATACATGCAACCATGCGGTCACCAAGCCTGCCAGGCCACCGGCAATTGCTGCGGCAAAGGTGGCGATCCATGGATCAATACCGTTGACAATACAAACCGCACACACTGCGCCGCCTAATGGAAAACTGCCGTCGGCGGTTAAATCCGGAAAGTCTAAAATACGAAATGAAATCAAGACGCCCAACGCCACCAAAGCGTAAATCAACCCAATTTCGAGCGCCCCTAAAAAAAGTACCGAAGTCATAGTAATCGTTCTTTAAATAATCAATAAAAGAGTAAAAAACTGTAGCGCTATACTATCACAGCGCTACAGTATTCGGCTTGTCATGATGAAATTAAAACTCTCAACCGTCTAAAAAAACACCGATTATGGGCTAACCACTTCTTTTGCTGATTCCACCAGTGTTTGTGGCACCGTAATCCCAAACGCTTTTGCGGATTTCAGATTTAGATAGAGATCTAACTTATCCATAGTTTTGACCGGCATATCTCCGGCTTTTTTGCCATTTAAAATATCCACGATCATTTTGCCGGTTTCTTCACCCAAAATGTAATAGTTATTTGACAGTGCTGCAATTGCACCACGTGCGACAGTGCTGGTGTCGGAGGCGACCAACGGAATGTCGGAATCCAACGCCGCTTTATATAGTGCCTCATAAGCTGAAACCACATTATTATCAGTCGAGGTGTAAATTACATCGACTTTGCCTTTCAAGCTGCGCGCGGCAATACCAATGTCGGTAGTCCGTGGTGCTGGCGCTTCAACCAC
>VDHG01000138.1 GCA_006228005.1 Testudinibacter crocodili | reverse complement strand
AAACAAAACAAAACAAAACTTGTGGTATAATAAAACATTATTACTTTGGTAATAATATTCAGGGGCAATCTTACAAAGGTTGACCTATATCACACCCTAGATATAAGGTTAGAGATTATGAAAAAAATTTTTTTAGCAGTCGGTGTTTCACTTTTTGCAGTGGGGGCACAAGCTGCAGATCTTTCTGAATCATGTACTAAGTATTTCGAGCAAATTGATCAATTTGTTGCCAAGAGCGGTCAAAATCCAGCAATGGCTGGCATGAAAGATCAACTGGAAGCCAGCAAAACACAGCTTGCTTCACTACCAAAAGAAGTGCAAGAGCAGAGCTGTACTCAAGGTATTGATGCTTTGAAACAAATGGAAGCTGCGTTGCCTAAATAACCGTTAGGTGTTGGAATAACAACCTTAAAACCACATGCCGTTTTAAAATAGCATGTGGTTTTTGTTTGGCTGCTGACCGCACTTTGTCGATTGTAAATGAAGGTAGACTCCATTTTCAAGCTAAAATCTATCAAGTAAATGAAAACATTGCATTAATTTTGTGATCTCCCGCTAATTTTAAGGGATTAAAGATTGCGTATTTTGACGATTTATTAAAGAATTATCAATGCGTTGCTTATCAAACTAATGATAAACAACAGGTATGGTGCAGAATAAAACAAGGTGAGGTCCGGGTATGCAGATAGGAACAGTAAAATGGTTTAACAACGCTAAAGGTTTTGGATTTATTGCAGAAGAGGGCAGTTCTGACGATATTTTCGCACACTATTCGGTGATTGAGATGGACGGCTACCGCTCTTTGAAAGCCGGTCAAAAAGTACAATTTGAGGCGATTCACGGTGACAAAGGCTCACATGCCACCAAAATTATCCCGGTACCACTGGAACAAAGTTTAACATCTTAATTTGAGTGAGAAAGTGAAAACGGACATTTGTTTAAAGTCCGTTTTTTATCAAATGTACCGTAAAACTTCGCCCTTTAGGGCGGAGATGTAAGGTACAAACGGCAAAGCCGTTTTAACGCTAACTAATCAGGTGTTTGTTGTTGCTCGATATATTGGCGAATAATTGAAATCGGCGCACCACAACTTCCTGCAAAGTAAGACGGAGACCACAATGCATTACCCCATAATT
>VDHG01000137.1 GCA_006228005.1 Testudinibacter crocodili | reverse complement strand
TTGGAAGGTATCGCACTTGACCAAGTGCCTGCCGCATTTGGCAAAATCAATAACCAATTTGTCGGTATCTTGGTCGGTGCAATTTCTGCCGCCCTGTATAATCGCTATTATAAAGTGCAACTGCCTCCGGCATTGGCATTTTTCAGCGGTAAACGCTTAGTGCCGATTGTGGTTTCGGTTACTGCAATCGTATTATCTTTCATTTTATTGTATGTATGGCCAATCATTTTTGGTGGTTTGGTCAGTTTCGGCGATTCTATCAAAGATATGGGGGCAGTCGGTGCCGGTATTTACGGTTTCTTCAACCGTCTATTGATTCCAATCGGCTTGCACCACGCCCTGAACTCCGTATTCTGGTTTGATGTTGCCGGGATTAACGATATTCCAAACTTTATTGGTGGCGCACAATCGCTGGCTGAAGGCAAAGCGGTTTTAGGCGTGACCGGAATGTATCAAGCCGGATTTTTCCCGATTATGATGTTCGGTTTACCGGGAGCTGCCTTGGCAATTTATCACATGGCAAAACCAGAAAATAAAGCTAAAGTGGCTTCTTTGATGATTGCGGCTGCATTGGCTTCTTTCTTCACCGGGATCACCGAACCATTGGAATTTTCCTTCATGTTCGTCGCCCCAGTGCTGTATGTGATCCATGCTCTGTTGACTGGGATTTCAGTGTTCTTTGCTGCCTCAATGCAATGGATCGCCGGTTTCGGTTTCAGCGCAGGCTTGGTGGATATGGTGTTGTCT
>VDHG01000136.1 GCA_006228005.1 Testudinibacter crocodili | reverse complement strand
TTTTGTCTACTATGCCCAAAAATAACATTCCTTATTTGAATAAAATCAGAGCAAAGTGCGGTTTGGCAGTGCAGATCATGCACACTGACCGCACTTTTTTAACCAAGATCACACATATACAAAAAACCTTTCCACAAGGGAAAGGTTTTATTCAGTTGACGTTTAACTCAACCTATTTTTTCTTTTTCGCTTTCGCATTCGGCAAGTCAGTCACCGTACCTTCGAACACTTCTGCCGCCAAACCGACGGATTCATGCAAGGTTGGGTGCGCATGGATGGTCAATGCCAAATCTTCCGCATCACAACCCATTTCGATAGCTAAACCGATTTCGCCTAATAGTTCGCCACCGTTAGTACCGACAATTGCGCCGCCGATCACACGGTGCGAATCTTTGTCGAAAATCAGTTTGGTCATACCGTCTGCACAATCGGAAGCGATCGCACGTCCGGAGGCTGCCCAAGGGAAAAGTGCGGTTTCGTAGTTGATGCCTTCCGCCTTACACTCTTTCTCGGTTTTGCCGACCCATGCGACTTCCGGCTCGGTGTAAGCAATTGACGGAATCACTTTCGGATCGAAATAGTGTTTTTTGCCCGCAATCACTTCTGCCGCCACATGACCTTCATGCACGCCTTTGTGCGCCAACATCGGCTGACCGACCACGTCACCAATCGCAAAAATATGATCCACGTTGGTACGCATTTGCTTGTCGGTACGGATAAAACCACGTTCATCCACTTCAACCCCAGCAACACCGGCATCGATCAACTTACCGTTAGGGGTACGCCCGATTGCCACCAACACCGCATCATAACGACGGGTTTCATTGGCGGCTTTGCCCTCCATCGACACATAAATGCCGTCGGCTTTGGCTTCCACTGCGGTCACTTTGGTTTCCAGCAGCAGATTGAATTTTTTCTCAATGCGTTTGGTATAAATTTTGACAATGTCTTTATCTGCCGCCGGGATCACTTGGTCAAACATTTCAACTACATCAATTTTTGAACCCAGTGCGTGATACACGGTGCCCATTTCCAAACCGATGATACCACCGCCCATGATCAATAGATTTTCCGGCACTGAGGTTAATTTCAGCGCATCGGTTGAATCCCAAATGCGTGGATCTTCATGCGGAATAAATGGCAATTGAATCGGACGTGAACCCGCCGCAATAATCGCATTGTCGAATTTAATCGTGACATCACCGTCTTCTCCGGCAACAATCAAAGAGTTGGCGCCGGAAAATTTGCCGTAACCATTCACCACTTGCACCTTGCGCATCTTCGCCATGCCTGCCAAGCCACCGGTTAATTGGTTGATGACTTTCTCTTTCCAACCACGAATTTTATCCACATCCGTACTCGGCTCACCAAACACGATGCCATGTTGTGCCAACGCTTTGGCTTCTTCAATCACTTTTGCTACGTGCAGCAAGGCTTTAGACGGAATACAGCCTACATTCAGACAAACGCCGCCCAAGGTTGAAAAACGCTCGACAATGACGGTTTCCAATCCCAAATCGGCGCAACGAAACGCTGCGGAGTAACCCGCCGGACCGGCACCCAAAACCACAACCTGTGTTTTAATCTCTTTACTCATAATAACCTCTTAAATTTGGCTTTATGCGAAACCGCACTTTCAATTTCTGTTCCGAACCTCTCCGCGCTAACGGAGAGGCATTAAGTCATTACATGACCAAGCGGCGTAAATCTGACAGTACCCCATTGATAAAGGTCACAAATCTGGCGCCGTCTGCGCCGTCAATCACACGGTGATCATAAGAAAGCGACAGTGGCAACATCAAACGTGGGCTAAACTCTTTGCCATTCCAGACCGGGGTCATTTCTGATTTAGACACCCCTAGAATTGCCACTTCCGGTGCATTCACAATCGGCGTAAAGTGTGTGCCACCAATGCCGCCAAGGCTGGAAATGGTGAAACAGCCGCCTTGCATATCCGATGCCGTCAGCTTGCCTGCACGGGCTTTTTTCGAGATTTCAGCGAGTTCGCGTGACAGTTCAATAATGCCTTTTTTGTTAACATCACGGAACACTGGTACCACTAAACCGTTCGGTGTATCCACCGCCACACCGACATTGATGTATTTTTTCAAGGTCAGACGTTGCGCATCTTCTGAAATCGAGCTATTGAAACGTGGATAAGCTTCCAATGCTTTGGCAACGGCTTTCATGATGAATACTAACGGCGTGATTTTCACATCCAGTTTCTGTTTTTCTGCCAGCACGTTTTGTTCTTTACGGAACGCTTCCAAATCGGTGATGTCGGCTTTGTCCCATTGAGTAACATGCGGAATCATCACCCAGTTACGATGCAGATTAGCACCGGAAATTTTCTGGATTCGACCCAGTTCCACTTCTTCTACTTCACCGAACTTGCTGAAATCCACTTTTGGCCAAGGCAGTAAGCCCAAACCGGCACCAGATGGCGCAGCGCCTGCTGTCGCCGCAACTGCACCGGATTCCACCAGTTTGATGGCATTTTTGACATAGGCTTGCACGTCTTCTTTCAGAATGCGTCCTTTGCGCCCGGTACCTTTAACCTTATCCAGATTAACACCGAACTCACGCGCCAAACGGCGCACCACCGGGGTTGCGTGCGCAAAGACCGCACTTGCCGTCACTTCTTGCTGTGAACCTACTGTTTGTGGCGCTGCTGCGCTAGTCGATGGTGCTGATTCCGCTTTAGCGGCTGTGGCGGCTTGTGGTGCTGCCGCTTGAGCCGGCGCTGCACCGGCGACTTCAAAGCGCATAATCAAACTACCGGTAGAGACTTTGTCCCCGACTTTGATCAAGATCTCTTTTAACACCCCTGCAAACGGTGCAGGTACTTCCATCGAGGCTTTGTCACCTTCAACGGTGATTAATGATTGCTCTTCGCTGATGCTGTCGCCAACATTGACCATAATTTCAGTGACATTGACTTCATCGCCACCGATATCCGGCACATTCACATCAACGATTGATGGCGCCGCACTGGCAGTCGGTGCGGCGGCTTCAGTCTGTGTTGGTGCAGCAGTAGAAGCGGCGGCTGCCGTTTCAAAGCGCATAATCAGTGAACCGGTAGAGACTTTGTCCCCGGCAACCACTAAAATTTCTTTTACTACACCGGCAAACGGTGCTGGCACTTCCATCGAGGCTTTGTCACCTTCAACAGTCAACAGTGATTGCTCTTCGCTGACGCTGTCACCAACCTTCACCATGATTTCAGTGACGTTGACTTCATCGCCACCGATATCCGGCACGCTGACATCAACAACCGCACTTTGCCCCGCAGGAGCGGCGCTTGGTACAGCTTCAGGTCTAGCTTCAACTTTAGCTTCCGTAGTTGCGACCGCACTTTCAAACACCATCATCGCTGAACCAGTCGATACTTTATCGCCCACTTTAACTAAAATTTCTTTGACGACACCACTTTCCGGCGAAGGCACTTCCATCGATGCCTTGTCACCTTCCACATTAATCAAGCTCTGCTCAACTTCAACGCTATCGCCTACTTTTACCATAATTTCGGTAACTGTCACTTCATCGCTGCCGATATCCGGCACTTGAATTTGTTTAGACATGCTATTTCCTTTTTCTAATGACAATTAAGCATACAACGGATTGATTTTATCTGCGTCAATGCCGTATTTCTTAATGGCATCGGCTACCGCTTGGTTATCAACCACACCTTGTTTTGCTAATTCGGTCAACGCCGCCACAACAATATATTGTGCATTCACTTCGAAATGTTCACGTAAGTTTTCACGGCTGTCGGAACGACCGAAACCGTCAGTACCCAATACACGGTAGCTTTGCGCCGGAATAAACGGACGCACTTGCTCTGCAAACAATTTCATGTAATCAGTTGCTGCAATTGCAGGTGCATCGTTCATCACCTGTGCGATATAAGGGACACGAGCGGTTTGTGTCGGGTGCAACAAATTCCAACGATCGGCATCTGCGCCTTCACGCGCAACTTCGGTGAATGAGGTCACGCTGTAAACATCGGAAGTTACCCCGTATTCATCTGCTAACAGTTTCGCCGCTTCACGAACATAACGTAAAATTGCGCCGGATCCCAACAACTGCACTTTGCCTTTGCCTTGACCAGTAACGGTTTCAAACTTATACAAGCCCTTACGAATGCCTTCTTCTGCCCCTTTCGGCATTGCCGGTTGATCGTAAGTTTCGTTTAAGGTAGTGATGTAGTAGTAAATATTCTCTTGTTCAGGCCCATACATACGACGTACGCCATCTTGCATAATCACGGCAACTTCATAGGCAAATGCCGGATCGTAAGAGATGCAGTTCGGCACGGTCAATGACTGAATATGACTGTGACCGTCTTCGTGCTGCAAACCTTCGCCGTTCAAGGTGGTGCGACCGGAAGTTCCGCCAATCATAAAGCCGCGCGCTTGTTGATCACCAGCTGCCCACATCAAATCGCCAACCCGTTGGAAGCCAAACATCGAGTAGTAAACAAAGAACGGAATCATCGGCACATTGTTGGTGCTGTAAGAGGTCGCTGCCGCCAACCAAGAAGAGGTTGCGCCTAACTCATTGATCCCTTCCTGCAAGACTTGACCGTCAATTGCTTCACGATAGTAAGCCACTTGCTCTCTGTCTTGCGGGGTATAGTTTTGACCGTGTGGATTGTAGATTCCGATTTGACGGAACAGCCCTTCCATCCCGAAAGTGCGGGCTTCATCCGCCAAAATAGGTACGATATGTTTACCGACCGATTTGTTTTTCAACAGCACGTTTAAGGAACGAACAAACGCCATCGTAGTAGAAATCGGGCGAGATTGCGCTTCAAACAGTTGCGCAAACTCTTCCAGCTCCGGCACTTCCAGCTCGGTGGTGAAACGTGGTGAGCGTGTCGGTACATAGCCTTGCAGCGCTTTACGGTGCTCGTGCAGATATTTATACTCTTCGGAATCTTTTTCGAAGGTGATATACGGCAGTTTTTCTACTTCTTCATCGCTGAGATCAATCGAGAATTGGTCACGCACATGACGCACACCGGACATATCCATTTTCTTAACTTGGTGGGCAATATTTTTGCCTTCTGCCGCATCGCCCATGCCATAGCCCTTGATGGTTTTCACCAACAGCACCACCGGCTTGCCTTGCACCTGTTTAGCTTTGTTAAATGCCGCAAACACTTTGATCGGGTCGTGGCCGCCACGATTCAACGCCCAAATTTCATCATCGGTCATATCCGCAACCAAAGCTTCGGTTTCAGGGTAACGTCCGAAGAAGTGTTTACGCACATAAGCACCGTCTTTGGACTTGAAGGTTTGATAATCACCGTCAACCACTTCCATCATCAATTGCAATAATTTTCCGGTGGTGTCACGTTGCAATAAGCGATCCCAACGACGCCCCCAAATCACTTTGATCACTTCCCAGCCGGCGCCGATAAACAGACTTTCTAACTCTTGGATAATTTTGCCGTTGCCCGTCACCGGACCATCAAGACGCTGTAAGTTACAGTTGATGACAAACACCAAATTATCCAGTTTTTCACGTGCTGCAAATGAAAGCGCACCACGTGATTCTACTTCGTCCATTTCGCCATCACCCAAGAAAGCATACACGGTTTGATCCGCGGTATCTTTCAAGCCACGATTGTGCAAATATTTAAGGAAACGGGCTTGATAAATCGAGTTGATCGGGCCCAATCCCATTGAAACCGTCGGGAACTGCCAGAATTCCGGCATCAATTTCGGGTGCGGATAAGAGGAGATGCCTTTGCCGTGCACCTCTTGGCGGAAATTGTCCAACTGCTCTGCTGTTAAGCGCCCTTCAAGGAAGGCACGGGAGTAAATTCCTGGTGAAATATGCCCTTGGAAGAACACCAAATCGCCGCCGTTTTTCTCGGTCGCCGCTTTGAAAAAGTGGTTGAAGCACACTTCATAAATGGTAGCGGAAGATTGGAACGACGCCATATGGCCACCCAATTCCAAATCTTTTTTGGAGGCACGCAACACCATCATCATCGCATTCCAGCGAATAGCGCCACGAATTCTACGTTCTAAATCCAAATTGCCGGGGTAATTCGGTTCTTCGCTGGTTGGAATGGTATTAACGTAGTCGGTGCTGATACCGGTTGGCAGAGCGACACTGTTTGCTCTCGCACGCTGCATTAATTGTTCGATAATAAATTGAGCACGCTCTGCGCCCTCTTCACGGATAACGGAGTCAATCGCCAACAGCCAATCGCTGGTTTCTACTGTATCCACGTCATTTTTAACCATATCGGACATGGTAATTCCCTTTTGTTGATTAAAAAACACTTGAAATCGGCGCTAAATCACCGAATTCCCCAGAATTTATAATAAGTAATTAAAAAGAAAAGCATTTTAAAACACCATTCGCATTTTTAACAATTTGTAATAAAAATGCTAAAAATTATCTTGTCTAATATAGCCTAAAATGCACTAAATATTAATCCTTAAGTGCAAAATATCTGCTGATTGCTCAACTTTTTTTATAAAAATGTTAATTTTTTCACATCCCAATGCTTAAACTGAATCCCGTTCCATCCAATATTTTCGTTCCAAAAACCGCACTTTGCGATCAAAAAGCGCTGCAAAGATAGCCTTTTTACCTCAAATTCTATACAATCGCCCCGATTTTATTCCTGTTATTTATTATTGAAATGTTGAGAAATGATATGAGCACCACACCCAATATCGGCTTTTTAAGTTTAGGCTGCCCCAAAAATCTGGTCGATTCCGAACGAATCCTCACCGAACTGCGTACTGACGGTTACAACATTGTACCAAGTTATGAAAATGCCGACCTGGTGATCGTCAACACTTGCGGTTTCATCGACAGCGCAGTGCAAGAATCGCTGGAAGCGATTGGTGAGGCGCTGGCAGAAAACGGTAAAGTGATCGTCACTGGCTGCTTAGGCGCCAAAGAAGATCAGATCCGCCAAGTGCACCCGAAAGTGTTGGAAGTCAGCGGCCCGCACAGTTATGAAACCGTGTTAAAACAAGTGCATCGATACGTGCCTAAACCCGAATACAATCCGTATATTAATTTGGTGCCGAAGCAAGGAGTGAAACTGACTCCGAAACACTATGCCTACCTCAAAATTTCCGAAGGTTGCGACCACCGCTGCACCTTCTGTATCATTCCCTCGATGCGCGGCGATTTAGACAGCCGCCCGATCGGCAATGTGCTGGACGAGGCAAAACGGTTGGCAGATGCCGGAGTGAAAGAGTTGTTGGTGGTATCGCAAGATACTTCTGCTTACACACTCGACAAAACCAAAGCTGACAAAAGCAAAACCGCATTTTGGAATGGCATACCAATTCGCAACGACTTACTGTCACTCTGTGAACAGTTAGCAAAATTGAATATTTGGGTGCGACTGCATTATGTGTATCCTTATCCGCATGTGGATAAACTGATTCCGTTAATGGCAGAAGGCAAAATTTTGCCGTATTTGGATATTCCGCTACAACACGCCAGCCCGAAAATTTTGAAAGCAATGAAGCGTCCCGGTGCGATTGACCGCACTTTGGAGCGGATTAAACAGTGGCGCCAAATCTGCCCGGAGTTAACCCTACGCTCAACCTTTATCGTTGGCTTTCCGGGCGAAACCGAACAGGATTTTCAACTGTTATTAGATTTCCTACAAGAGGCACAACTGGATCGCGTCGGCTGTTTCAAATTCAGCCCGGTGGACGGTGCCATTGCAACCGAAATGGACGATCAAGTGCCGGAAGAAGTGAAAGAAGACCGTTTCCACCGCTTTATGCAGTTGCAGCAACAGATCTCCGCCCAACGGCTACAACAAAAAATCGGCAAAACATTGGCAGTCATTATTGATGAAATTGATGATGACGGCATCATCGGACGCTCAATGGCAGATGCGCCAGAGATCGACGGCGTAGTCTATTTAGACAATCCAAACCAAAGTGCGGTCAAGGTCGGTGAAATTGTGCAAGCGGTGATCCATAATGCGGATGAATATGATCTGTGGGGTGAGATTGTTTGTTAACGCAGTCAAAAATTTCTTTAAACATAAATCATTCGGACCGATATAATATCGGTCCTTAAAAATCACCTCTCAAATACTTTAAAATTTCATTTGCTTTATTACTAGAATTACGCTGAGCAATATTTTCTAATCTTAAAATTAACTTTTCAACCTCAGAGCAACTATCCTCTTTTGCTTGTTGCTGATAAAACTGTAAATTATTGACTGTAATATCCTCAATATTAACAGCTGGATTAGCAAATAAGATATATTTGCAACACTGGTAGCCTAATGCAAAATCATTAGCATAATAAGCTGAAATAGACAATTCATAATAAATCCAAAATTTATAAACTGACTTCTTAACAAATAGAATATCATTTTCAGGATAAGCAACATTTTTTGCGATTACACCTAATTGATAAGCCAATCGAGATTGACCATTAATCCGTAACAGATTAATTGCATTATATAAACACTCAATCCGTTGCGGATTATAATCATAACCTAGCAACCAATAATACATCGCCGACTTTTCATCATTCAACTGCTTATAACAATTTCCTAAATATTCATAAGAACAGGTTACTTCCTCTTTCCAACCACCATCTGCTATGCGTTTTAAATACCATTCCGTCGCTTTTTCAAATTGTCCATTATCTCTATAACTATTGGCTAAATAAAACTTGTAACGGCTATTATTCGGTTCATCTTTTAACCCCTGCTCTAATAATGCGATATCCCGTATAAATTTATTTGCTTTAAACCCGCCATCTTTCAAATCTAAAATTGACAGCGTTTGAATTTTTTCTCGTTCAACTTTGCGATCACAATCTAAATACTCATGCGTCACTCCAACATAAAACCAATTCAAATCACCTTTTAATAAATACGGCACCGAATAATCAGTATCCCCCAAATATTGAAGCAAATAAACATCTTGGTGTAAATCATCAGCAGAAAAGTTTTCAGAAAAGATGATTTGCTCATCTGCATCACAAAGTAATAAATAATCCGCTTTTCCTTTGGCCAGCTGTAAACTTTGAGTGCGATTGACACCAAAGTTAATCCACTCCCGCTGATGCAATTCACCCGGGATATTCTTAAGAACATCACAAATAATCTCTTTGGTATTATCGTCAGAACCGGTATCAACTATACACCAATAATCTATATATGGAGCCACCCTTTCGAGACAACGCCTGATCACCTTAGATTCATTCCTGACGATCATCACCAAACATAAACGCTTCATCATATTTATCTTTAGTTATTGAGTATTTCTTAGCACTTGCCGCTCACCATTTGGGGCCACAAGCGTAATTGTCGCCGGAGGTTGCTGCTGGCGGTGCAAAATCGCTACAATATTATCTAACTTAGCAATATCTTGGAATTTCCCTTCAATTTGGTACTCATCCACATTCACGCCATTCTCAAATACTAAGAAAGTGCTGACCTTAGTGCTTTTAACCGTATCCAGTTTAACCGCACTTTTATTTTCAATATTATAGACGGGTTGCTTTCTTCTACCGTATTGCGCAATCAGTTTTTGATCTTGGCTGACACTTAAAATATCCTGAATTTTTTTAGCCTGATCTAATTTTGCTTTTTCATCCTGAGGTTGGATAGTTGCTGCGATTTCTCCCACATCTGATGTGCCAGCATCTATTTGTTGCTCTGGTGGAATAATTTCAATCGAATTCTGACTGGATTCCTCAGCAGGCTTTTCCACAGCATCAACTATCGAATTGTCAAAGATCACACTGCCAATATATTGCTTCTCAGTTAGTTCTTTCACTTGATTACCGGTCAACGCCAACACCACTCGATCATTTAAGATCTCAAAACGTAGATTTTCTTGCTCTAGCTGTCCATTGATATTTGCTAAAAGCACGGAAAGTGAGGCATTATCATCTTGTTCAATTCGAATATTAGTCGTCGGATCAGACTGATAAGCATAAAATCCGATTCCCAGTTTATAAGCAATTTGTTGGGCAAAATCACCAACAGCGCCTTTATACTTTACTGCAATTTTCGCATTATTATATTTTTCCACATCAGTAACAGATGCCGCATTGGCAAGCGGAAGCATTGCCAATAATAATGAAGCCAAAATTGTTTTCTTCAAAAAATTACCTTTCATCACAAGTCCTTTATTTTATCTAGCTAAAAAAGTGCCGTATTTTTACAATACGGCACCTAATTCTTTACCAAGCAAATCCTACGCCGGCGCCGACGGCAACATCCCCGGAATTGGAAGTACTACCGTTTAATTTCAAAATAACTTTACCATTATCACTGACCTTGCTCACCCCAACCGCAATTGATGACGAACCTTTGAAATTACCCACGCCGACGGAGACCACGCTCTGCCCGGCACCGTAAGCCTGAGGCAAACTGGCCGTTGCAATCGCATTAGAGATACCACTCTTCATATAGCGCTCGACACTATCAAGACGACGATTGACACCACCTATTGCTGCATCCAGTTGTCCTTTGTTGACAGCATCTGTAGCATTAACCCCGGCTGCAACACCGGTCAAGCGACGCACTTGGTTTGAGCTGTTGCTAAAGTTAACTTCATCGCCACCGGTAGCTGCTCCAACAGTAATCGGATTGTTGTTAATTTTAACTGACGTATCCTTGCTTGGAGCTTGTTGTACTAAACCTGCCGTACCATTTTTGATCGCATCAGCCAAGGTTGCAACTGCATACAGTTGGCTACCGTTGACCGCATCAGTACTACCCTCTGCTACAAGCCCAGCAGCCACATTTTGAATACGACGTTCCTTGCCAACACTGCCCACCGTCACGACACCTGCTGCATCACTACCGGCAAAGGAAACCGCGGCACCCAGAATCTCCTTGATTTGGCTACTCGGTTCATATTTACCACTACCGGCAGTTTGTGCCGTTTGTTTACTCTCCGCATTAGACTGATAACCTAAATAAACAGAGTTATCTACTGTAGCCGTAATTTCAGCACCGACGGCAACCGTATTTTTACCGCTTACCGTGGTTTGATTACCCACAGCAACTGCATTGTCAGACTCTGCACTTGCTAGACGACCAATCGCTACCGCATATTTACCAGAAGCTGAAGAGTCGCCATTAGCACGATCTTTAGCAACCGTTCCCGCCTGTCCACTATTCACATGTACATACTTGATACCTTCAGCATTTATTCTGCCAATTGCTTCAACCACATTGCCGGTTTCTTTGGTCGTATTACCTGACACATCGTATGTCACATAATTTCCGGCAGTGTTTATATCACCCGTAGCGCCTGTAGCTCCGGTCGCACCTGTATCACCGGTAGCGCCTGTGGCTCCAGTTGCGCCTGTAGCACCGGTAGCACCTGTGGCTCCGGTTGCACCCGTATCACCGGTGGCGCCTGTGGCTCCGGTTGCACCCGTATCACCGGTAGCGCCTGTGGCTCCAGTTGCACCTGTAGCACCGGTAGCGCCTGTGGCTCCGGTTGCGCCTGTATCACCGGTTGCACCCGTATCACCGGTGGCGCCTGTGGCTC
>VDHG01000135.1 GCA_006228005.1 Testudinibacter crocodili | reverse complement strand
TTTTTTGCTCCACCGCTGCTGTTCGCCAACCCGAAAAATTTATATCAACGCCGGGCAGCCCGTCTGCGCAAGCTGAGTGAAAATCACCCGCTACAAGATTATCTGCGTTTTTGCGCCAATATCGCTGACGCCCAGTTAGACTTATTGCAAACGGCACCGATTGCTATTGATGTCCGTTTAAGTGCGGTCAAAGATAATGCTGCATTATTGGCACAACAGCCGTTGCATTGGAAAAATTGGCAGCGCGATCCGATTTGGCTGGAACTGTTACAGCAGTTGTTACAACGGATCAAACCGAGTGCCAATGATGCGATTTTAGCGACGATTGAGTGGTTGGAAAAAGCTTCCGCCAGTGAACTGAACGCACTAGCCAGTCAGCTGTTACGTGATAATATGCTGTCTAATCAAAGTGATAAGGCCATCTTTCTGTGGGCGGCACTGTCGCTGTACTGGACTCAACTGGTACAACAAATTCCTCACCAAGCCAAAACTGAGTTGGGCGAAAACCGCCAATTTTGTCCGGTTTGCGGCTCTGCGCCGGTTGCCAGTACGATTCAGCTTGGGGAGGTGCAAGGTACACGCTATCTGCACTGTTCGTTGTGCGAAAGTGAATGGCATATGGTGCGGGTGAAATGCAGCAATTGTGAGCAAGGCGGCAAGTTGAATTATTGGTCGCTAGATTCAGATCATGCGGTGAAAAGTGAAAGTTGCGACGACTGCCATAGCTATCTGAAAGTCTTGTATCAGGATAAAAATCCTGAGGTTGAAGCCGTTGCCGACGACCTCGCCAGCCTTTTCCTCGACGATGAAATGGAGAAAATGGGCTACGCCAAAAGTGCGGTCAACCCGTTTTTATTCCCGTCAGAATAGCGTCAGAATAGCGTCAGAATTGTAAGAAAAAACAAAAGGGTGGATTGATGCCACCCTTTTTTCCATCTTTTAAGCCCTGGCTTTCAGGAAACGCTGTGCGCATTCTGAGGCGGCGGTCAATCCACCTGCCATCATGATAATATCTTTCAAGATCAGCCGACCTGCCCCCGACAGATATGGGAAGCCGTAATTCGGTGTCGGCAGGTCACCGCCCAAATTTAGCACATAGGTCTCTGGGGTGGTGATCAAAAATGAGAGCGTGACAATTGACATTCCAAACGTCAACAAGCCGCCAAGCATACCGGTTGTTGGGTTCCAAATTCCCGATAAGGTTAGTAAACCAATAGTGACAATTACTGCGCCCAAACCGTAAGAAAACGGATAAGTCCCGTTTTGTTTATGCCAATCAATATTTTTTTGTACCATTTTTCCTTCTGGATTTTTGTATAAGGTATATTCTTTGACCAACTCGCCTTTCTCATTTTCAACCATTTTTTGGCTGTCTTTGTAGAAAAAACTCATAAACGGACTGTTGGCAACAAAATGCACAATGCCGTCGGCTTCATACTGAAACGCCTTCAAGCCGCCGATCCACAACATCACGATACAGATAGCGATTCGGATAAAATTAATAAATATACGTTGTTTACCGGCAAGAAATTCTGCCGCAATTCTGATGATATTAACACTCATGTTGACCCCATTATTATTAGATTGAACCATTGAGAAATGCCTTAAAAAGCTTCAGCCAAGCGGTATAATGATCTAGATAACACCGATTGCAAATAAATATTATTCTCATTTGTTGGGGCTGACAGGTGAAATAATCGCAATAATACCGTGTAAAATCTTAATAGGAATAGAATATGATCTCATGCATAAAAATAGCGAGAGGGGAATAAAGCGGAAAAGTGCGGTTTGAGCAGATCGTTATTGATCTGCCCAATGTTCAAATGCTTATTTTTTACCGATTTCGTCCGTAACCTGGCCGTAAATCATAATGGTAAACACGACGGTTCCACCGAGAATATTACCTAACGCTGTTGGGCCTAAAAAGGTGACGAAGTAGTCATAGAGATTGGCATCGCCTTGAATCACCAGATAAGCCATTTCTGCTGAACCGACCACCACGTGAGTAAAATCGCCTAAGGCGATCAAATAGATAAAGAAAAAGATCATCACAAATTTGCCGTTGCCGACCGTTGGCATCATCCACACCACCGATGCAATCAAAATGCCCGCTGGAATACCACGCAGAATATTGTCGCTGACCGACATCGAGGCAACGTGGTGGGCTATGTCATTCATTGCCACCACAAATTCTGGATTGAAAACGTGGTGGTTTTGTAAAAACAACGCTGCTAGGGTAGTACCGATTAAATTGGCACCGAACACCGTCGCCCATAACTTTGCCACCGCTAGCAGTTTTTTTAGACTCAGCGGATTAAATAAGGGAACGACGGTAGTAATGGTATTTTCGGTAAACAATTGCATCCGCCCTAAAATCACCAACAAAAATCCGACGGTATAGCCCATATTGGTAATCAACGGCGCCCAAGGTTCATTTGGTGTATAAGCGGTAAATACAGCCTTGAAAATAAAGGAAAAGGTAATGACTAAGCCTGCGGTAATGCCTGAAAAAATCAGCGCTTTAGTTGGGCGCGATAGTTCTTCAATCCCGTCTTGGCGGATAATTTCATACAGCAAGCGCGGGCTTAAACGCTCGTGTTCCTCCACCGCCATGCGATCGCGATAGGATAATTTGCTGCTGTTTAATTCTGATTTCATTATTCCTCCTGTTAAGTATATTTTTTGAGCAAAAAAATTAAAAAAGTTTGCCACTATAGCATAAAGCGTCAATAAATAAAAAATGTCGGAGATAACTGCGCCAACCGCACTTAAGCGCCATAAATAGAATTGTGCCTGTTAAATCGTCGCTAAATATCATATAATTTCCCCCTTTACAGTGAATTTATAATCGGTATTTAGAATGTTTGAAATTAATCCCGTCAAAAACCAAATCAGCGATCTCGGGCAACGTACCGAGGTTCTTCGGGGGTATCTTTGACTTCGACGGCAAAGTCGAGCGATTGGAAGAGGTCAATGCTGAATTAGAGCAGCCGGATGTATGGAATGATCCGGAAAAAGCACAAGCGCTGGGCAAAGAGCGGTCAGGGTTGGAAGCGGTGGTCGATACCATTCGCACTTTGGATCAAGGTTTGCAAGATGCCGAAGGTCTGTTGGAATTGGCGGTAGAAGCCGAGGATCAGGAGACCTTCGATGAAGCGGTTGCCGAGTTGCAAGAGTTGGAAGCCAAACTGGCGCAATTGGAGTTCCGCCGGATGTTCAGCGGCGAACACGACAGCGCCGATTGCTATGTCGATTTACAAGCCGGTTCCGGCGGCACCGAAGCACAGGACTGGACGGAAATGCTGGTCAGAATGTACCTGCGTTGGGCAGAAAGTAAAGGCTTTAAAACCGAATTGATGGAAGCTTCCGATGGCGATGTTGCCGGGATTAAATCTGCTACTATTCGGGTCAGCGGTGAATATGCCTTCGGTTGGTTACGCACCGAAACCGGTATCCACCGCTTGGTGCGCAAAAGCCCGTTTGATTCCAACAACCGCCGCCACACTTCGTTTAGTGCCGTATTTGTTTACCCTGAAATTGATGACAATATTGACATCGACATCAATCCGGCAGATTTGCGCATCGACGTTTATCGTGCCTCCGGTGCGGGTGGACAGCACGTCAACCGAACGGAAAGTGCGGTGCGGATCACCCATATTCCGAGTGGAATCGTGGTGCAGTGTCAAAACGACCGCTCGCAGCACAAAAATAAAGATCAATGTATGAAGCAGTTGAAAGCCAAGTTGTACGAAATGGAACTGCAAAAGAAAAATGCCGAGAAACAGGCGCTGGAAGACAGCAAATCCGACATCGGCTGGGGCAGCCAGATCCGCTCCTATGTGCTGGACGATGCACGGATTAAAGACCTGCGCACCGGCATTGAAAACCGCAATACCCAAGCGGTGTTGGACGGTGATTTGGATAAATTTATTGAAGCCAGCTTAAAAGCGGGTTTGTAACCGAATATTGAAATAACCCTAAGGAATACATAAGGAATACATTATGTCAGAACAACAACTTCCGGAACTGGATCTGCACGGTGAAATGTTGGTGCGTCGCGAAAAACTGACCGCACTTCGCCAACAAGGCAATCCATTTCCGAACGACTTTCGTCGTGAGCATTTGGCGCAAGATCTGCACCGCCAATACGAAAGCCAAGAGGGCGAAACACTGAAAGCGCAAGAAATTGCCGTGAGCGTTGCCGGACGGATTATGACCCGACGCAAAATGGGCAAAGCCAGTTTTATCACTCTGCAAGATATGAGCGGCAGAATTCAACTGTATGTGGCGCGCGATCTGTTGCCGGAAGGCGAATATGAGAGTCTGATGGCGTTGCTGGATTTGGGCGATATTGTCGGTGCCAAAGGCACGTTGTTTAAAACCAAAACCGGTGAGTTGACCGTACGCTGTACCGCACTTGAGCTGCTGACTAAAGCGTTGCGCCCGTTACCGGATAAATTCCACGGCTTGAGTGATCAAGAAACCCGTTACCGCCAGCGTTATCTGGATTTGATCAGCAACGATGATTCGCGCCGTGCATTTGTGATCCGCTCGAAAGTGATCAGCGGTATCCGCCAATTCTTCCTGGATAAAGGTTTTATGGAAGTAGAAACCCCAATGCTGCAAGTGATTCCGGGCGGCGCGGCGGCGCGTCCGTTTGTCACCCATCACAACGCACTGGATATTGATATGTATCTGCGGATTGCGCCGGAATTGTATTTGAAACGCTTGGTAGTCGGCGGCTTTGAGCGAGTGTTTGAACTGAACCGCAATTTCCGCAACGAAGGGGTGTCGGTACGCCATAATCCGGAATTCACCATGCTGGAATACTACCAAGCCTATGCTGATTACCACGATTTGATGGACAATACCGAAGAACTATTGCGCAAACTGGCGCTGGATATTCTCGGCACCACTAGCGTACCATACGGCGAATACACGTTTGATTTTGGTAAACCGTTCGAACGCTTGACCATGACTGATGCCATTCTGAAATACGGCAACAATATCCAGCCTGAACAACTGCAAGATTTTGCCCAAGCCAAAGCTCTGGCGACAACATTAGGCATTGAAGTGCAAAAATCGTGGGGCTTGGGCGGCGTGATCAATGCCATCTTTGAAGAAGTGGCAGAACACCACTTGATTCAGCCGACGTTCTTGATGGCGCATCCGGCGGAAATTTCGCCGTTGGCACGGCGCAACGATGACAATCCGGAAGTGACCGATCGTTTCGAATTGTTTATCGGCGGACGTGAAATCGGCAACGGTTTCTCCGAGTTGAACGATGCCGAAGACCAAAACGCCCGTTTCGACGAACAAGTCGCCGCCAAAGAGGCGGGCGATGACGAAGCGATGTTTAAGGACGAGGACTTTGTAACTGCACTGGAACACGGTTTGCCACCAACCGCCGGCGAAGGCTTAGGTATCGACCGCTTAGCGATGATCTTCTCCAACTCGCCGTCGATTCGTGATGTGATTCTGTTCCCGGCGATGAGACAGCATAAAGATTAACCGCACTTTTATAGCACAACCGCGGTCGGATTGAATCCGCTCGCGGTTTTTTTAGCGAAGGCGAAACGGTTGTCGTCAAACTCCAGATTGAGAAACAGCACTTTGCCGATAGCCGCTTGTTGAATCAACGATTTTATATGCTGAACCCCATGAAAGAAGTTCATGATATACCCAGCCATAAAAATCACGCCGTTTTCCTCGCACGCACTATCTCATCCTATTATTTTCCTACTGTTTAAAAAATAATTATGTTAAAACGCATTCAGTCGGTATAACATAATCAATAAAATAATAATCTGCAAGAGCCGTCTTTAAAATAAAACCGCACTTTTATAAAGCCTAATAAAAAGAAGCGACATAGTGGAAAAACAATGAAAAATGAGTATAGTGTTCGGATAATTTATATTGTCTTAATGGGGTTTGGTTTTCCTATTATGCGCTATATGAGTTTATATTTTGATCCTTTAAATAATAATGCTATTCGCTTTCTTTTTGGCAGTCTATTTTTATTATTGATTTGTGTATTTAAATTTAGACGTATTTTAAAAGATAGCTTAAATGATCCGATTTTAATTTTAAAATTAAGCCTGCTTGGTTTATTTATGACGGCAAATATGTACTGCTTTATGACAGGACTACGCCATACCAGTGCTTTGACTGGCAGTATTTTCGGGATTTTAGCGATGCCACTTGGTATCTTGATGATAGCGCTGTTTTACCAGGATGAACGGCGTAAAATTCAGCACCGCACTTTTTATCTTGGTGGCGGGCTGGCAATTATCGGCTCATTAATTTTTGTTTTCTATGGCAATCAAGCCACTGCTGAACATGAGAGTACGGATTTTATTCACGGCGCTTTTTTTCTTGCGACGGCTATTTTTATTCAATCTCTACAAAATGTTATTGTCAAAGATATTGCGACAAAACTGCATGTTATTATTATCAGCACAACTACAGCGACTATTGCTGGATTGATTTTTTTAACGATAGCAATCTTCAGTGGCAAAATAAATCAATTAAGTGCGGTCAGTGATGGCTTATTAATTGCGTTGGCGCTGTCTGGTATTTATGGCATTTTAAGCGGAATGTTGCTGGCATTTTATATCGTGCAAAAACAAGGTGTGGTGATTTTTAATTTAATCCAATTGCTCGTGCCGTTATCTACTGCATTGGTCGCTTATGTTACCTTGCATGAACAAATTAATCTCATGCAGGCAATTGGAGCGTTAGTGGTGCTGGCGGGTTGTTTGCTGGCGTTGAAAAAAAGATGAGCCATATTCAAATTGGGCATAGTAGACAAA
>VDHG01000134.1 GCA_006228005.1 Testudinibacter crocodili | reverse complement strand
TTATCAAGGAAAAATAATCGATTATACCGATCAGATCATTATGCCGGGGTTTATTGATATTCATATCCATGGTTGGGGCAGAGGGTCTTTTTCCCATAAAGGCAGCAGTGGCGCATTATCACGCATGAGCAAAGATTTAGTGCATACCGGTACAACCGCTTATTTGGCAACTTCCGGGGCAATGGCAAATGATTTTTTAGAATATTCTTTGGCACAGGCAGCGGATTATATTGAATCAGCTACTCCGGATAATGGCGCTGAAGTTGTTGGTATTCATATGGAAGGTCCCTATATTAATTCTGAATATTTAGGAATGCAAAGTGCGGATAGTTTACAACTTCTGAGTATTTCAGGCTTTGACAAATTTAATCAGATAGCGCGAGGACATATCCGTTCTATGACGTTAGCGCCAGAGCTGGAAGGGGGATTGGAGCTGACAAAATATTTGAGAAAGCAAAATATCACGGTTGCCGCAGGTCATACTGCTGCCACGTTTGACGAGATTACACGCGCCATCAAAGAAGCTGACCTGAACCATTTCACCCATTCATATAGTGCGATGCGTGGATTCCATCATCGCGAATTAGGTGTGGTCGGTGCATTAATGTATTACCAAGATGTTTTTGCAGAAGTTGCCAAGCAGACTGGAATAA
>VDHG01000133.1 GCA_006228005.1 Testudinibacter crocodili | reverse complement strand
TTGTTGCATAATTATCCTCACGTACTAAAAATAAAAACTCAAGCCTGCTCCTCGCAAGCGCCAAGCACCGTCTTATAAAAACCTAAAAAAATCGGCGGAAAATTGGGATTAATAATAGCATGAAATCTTTTTTCAGGTTATCCTATCGCAATTTTTAAAATCATACTGGTCAAATCGCCAGCAACTATTTTCATTCTTTACAAGGGTTTATTATGAGCGAAAAATACATTGTCACTTGGGATATGTTCCACATGCACACCCGTAAACTTGCCGAACGTTTAATGCCGGCGTCCCGTTGGAAAGGTATTATCGCCGTCAGCCGCGGCGGACTGTTCCCAACCGCCGTGATCGCACGCGAATTGGGCTTGCGTCATGTGGAAACCGTGTGTATCGCTAGTTACGACCACGACCAACAAAGTGAATTGAAAGTATTGCACGCTGCCGCAGGCGATGGAGAAGGTTTTATTGTGGTTGATGACTTGGTGGATACCGGCAACACCGCCCGCGCCATTCGCCAAATGTATCCTAAAGCGCATTTCGTCACCGTGTTCGCCAAACCGTCCGGCGCACCACTGGTT
>VDHG01000132.1 GCA_006228005.1 Testudinibacter crocodili | reverse complement strand
AAGTGTGGTAGGGGATTGTATTTGGTTCAGTGATGGCGTATCTATTGGCGGCGATTTAACGATTACCAGTTTACAAGACAGCTTGCAGTATAAAGGCAAGCAGCAAAATATCAGCGGTCAAATCACGGTAGGCTACGGCGTATCAGGCTCGGCAAGTTATAACCAATCGAAGATGAATGCGGATTATGCCAGTGTGCAAGAACAATCCGGACTGTTTGCTGGGGATGGCGGCTACCAAGTGACGGTGAAAGGGCATACTGAGTTGGGCGGCGGCTTAATCACTTCAACGGCACAGGCGGAATCAGAGGGGAAAAACCGTTTCCGCACCGGCACAATGGATTATCGAGATATTGAAAATTATGCCAATTACAGCGGAAGTACGCTAGGAGTGAGTGGCGGTTTCAGTGTCGGCGGCGGCGAGAGTGCGAAAGAAATAGGCGGAGTGAAGTTAGCGTCGCAGGGGCAAAATTATGCCCAGCAAGAGGGTGACCCGAATAGCGGTAAGGGCAAAACCGAAGTTAGTATGAGCATCGGTTTTGGTTCAGACAGCAGCCGTGCCGGTGATGTCACCCGCAGTGGTATCAATACCCGCAATATTGAGATAACCGACAGTGTTGCACAGCAAGCCCGCACGGGAAAAAGTGCAGAAACAGTATTGAGCGGTGTGCAAACGGATATCACCACGGAAAGTGCGGTAGCACGCTCAGGCAGGGTGAGCAATCAATTTGATAAAGACGCCTTGCAAAAAGAGTTAGATATTCAACGGGTGACGACGGAAGGTTTTGGAAAAACCGCAGCACAGGGCGTGGCTTATACTGCCGAAAAACTGGGTGATGTGAAAGCCTATGAGCTGACGGAAGGGGTTAAAGCGCAAGCGGAGCAAGTGCTCAAACACGAAACTGACCCGAGCAAACGTGCTGTGTTGAAAGATAAGATTGCACAAGCAGACGCCTATCTGGAACAGAACCAAGCGAACTACACCTTATGGAAAGAGGGCGGCGCAGGGCGCACCGCACTTCATGCGCTAGCAGGCGGGATGTTAACCGGCAATGTCAGCGGTGCCGTGGCAAGTGGCACAACCTCGGCTGCCGCCCCGCACTTGAATGCACTGGGTCAAAAATTGGGCGATGTGGGCAAAGCGGTATTGGATATCGGTGCGGGTATGGCGATAGGGGCAGCAACCGGTGGCGGTACGGCAGCGGTGAGTGCAGGCGGCAATACCGATTGGTATAACCGCCAGTTGCATCCGAGTGAGTTGGATTGGATTCGGAATAATGCGGAAGCCTTTGCCAAAGAACAGGGCATTAGTGAGGCAGAAGCGGAGCAGCGTTTGCTTGAGCGAGCGGCACAACGGGTGGATTATGCCTGGTCGAAGATGATAGACAGCCAAGATGCGGCGGCGGATAGTTTCCTGTCCTCGGCGTCGGGTATGAAAGGCGATGTGCCGTCCTCAAGTGCGGTGAGCTTTATCAACAGTGAAGGCAAAGCACAGAACTTGTTTAGCGTTTCAGGTGATGAATATTACTCAATAGGAAAATATTCAAATTTAGCGGCAAAGTATAATCGAGAAAACAGTCAGTTTTTGACGAATATTCTTGTGCCGAAAGTGAAGAATAACCTTGTTTTTGAGGGTGTGAAAGACGGTGGTAATGCGCTTAGTGAGGCAGCAAGAGCAGCGTTGGATTCTCCGATAGAGGCCACCAAAAATATGGTGAAAACGGTTGAATATAACCTGTCGGACTGTTTAAAAAATCCGGCAACATGTGCAACAGAAAAATGGACGACCTTTGATACATCTTCGGGCGACTTACTGAGAACGCATTACAACCAGGCAGATGTTAATGCCCTGTACGGCAAAGATATGACTGCCGAAACCGCACTCGTGCCATTAATGAGAGGCGGAACAGTGGTGGCGGAAGTACTGCCGGTGGTAAAAGCCGGGTCAGTTGCGGTTAAATCAGTCGATAATATGCTATCACCTTTAGCGAAAGGTGTTGATGCGAATGAAAAGTTGCCTATTGTTGAAAAAGTATATGGATATACTACAGTTGAAATAAATATTAATGATAAAAATATTTGGTCAGCGACTAAGAAAAATACATCTAAGGAAAATGCACTAGAGCATTGGGTTAAACATAAAGCAGAGTTTCCTGAATTAAAAACCGTAAATGAATATTTAAATACTGTTCATAATTTTATTCAAAATCCACCTAGTGGAACTTTAACTAAAACTAGGAGTAATGGTGATACTCTGCTTTATCATCCAAGTTCAAATATATTTATATCCATAAATAAAGAAGGTATTCCAAAGACAATGTTTAAGCCACAGGCAGGTTTAAATTATTGGGAGGCTCAAAAATGAATGTAGATAAATACCGCTGCCCTTGTTGTGGGAATTATAGTTTGTTTTCTGAAAGGGAATATGAGATTTGTAATATATGTGGCTGGGAAGATGATCCTATTCAATTTGATGATCCTGATTTTTATGGGGGGGCGAATCTGTTAAGTTTAAATAAAAGCAGGGAAGTGTATTACGCGTTATTAAAGGAAATTTTTTAATAATTTTATGATTAAAATTATTGATGATATTAATATAAATAGTAAATTACCTATTGTTTTTATGCTGTAAATTTAATGATAACCGCATTTTTACTGTAATCAAAGCAAACGGTTAAGCGTTTGGACACTGATGAAAATGAATGTAACTTGTTCCTGAATTAATTTACTTTAAAACGGCAAAAGCACAAAAGGACGGAATAGCTACTGATAGCGCAACTACACTTGTTAATGCTGCAACTGGACAAGCGATAGCGAAAAGTGCGGTTGAGAATAGTTTTTAGGTAAATCGGTGCGGGTATGGCGATAGGGGCAGCAACCGGCGGCGGCACGGCAGCGGTGAGCGCAGGCGGCAATACCGATTGGTATAACCGCCAGTTGCATCCGAGTGAGTTGGATTGGATTCGGAATAATGCACAGACCTTTGCCAAAGAACAGGGCATTAGTGAGGCAGAAGCGGAGCAGCGTTTGCTTGAGCGGGCGGCACAACGGGTGGATTATGCCTGGTCGAAGATGATAGACAGCCAAGATGCGGCGGCGGATAGTTTCCTGTCCTCGGCGTCGGCTATGAAAGGCGATGTGCCGTCCTCAAGTGCGGTGAGCTTTATCAACAGCGAAGGCAAAGCACAGAACTTGTTTAGCGTTTCAGGTGATGAATATTACTCAATAGGAAAATATTCAAATTTAGCGGCAAAGTATAATCGAGAAAACAGTCAGTTTTTGACGAATATTCTTGTGCCGAAAGTGAAGAATAACCTTGTTTTTGAGGGTGTGAAAGACGGTGGTAATGCGCTTAGTGAGGCAGCAAGAGCAGCGTTGGATTCACCGATAGAGACCACCAAAAATATGGTGAAAACAGTCGAACATAGCCTGTCGGACTGTTTAAAAAATCCGCTGGCTTGCGCAACAGGCAAATGGGCGACCTTTGATAGTGCGTCAGGGGATTTACTGAGAACGCATTATAATCAGGCTGATGTTAATGCCTTATACGGCAAAGATATGCGTGCCGAAACCGCACTTGTGCCGTTGATGAGAGGCGGAACAGTGGTGGCGGAAGTGCTGCCGGTGGTAAAAGCCGGGTCAGTTGCGGTTAAATCAATCGATAATATGCTATCACCTTTAGCGAAAGGTGTTAGTGCGAATGAAAGCTTGCCTGTTGTTGGGAAAACAACGGATTACCCATTAACTGAGTTTAATCATCAAGCACATAATGCTGCAATCTATGAAGCGTTAAAATTAGATTTGAAAACTCAGCAAGCTGCTAATTATTTAATAGATAGTTTAAAGAATACTGGAAAACTTCCAGAGAATTTTATAACTAAAAAAGAAGCTGAAAATTTAGGATGGAAAGCTGGTAAAAAACCAGTTCCAGATGGAAAAATAATTGGCGGTGAACCCTATTCTAATATAGAGGGATTATTGCCTTCAGCTCCTGAAAGGAAGTGGTTTGAAGCTGATATTAATTATAATGGGACAAAAGGTAGAGGTGGGGAACGATTAATATACTCTAATGATGGTTTTTTATATTTTACAAGAGATCATTATAATACTACTGAACCAATGGGGAGATGGAAATAATGAATAATATAAATCACATTTACATTGATGGTAATGATATAAAAGATAAAAAAATATTCCATAAAAAAATAGGAGAGGCTTTAAATGTTGGTTTTTTTATTCATGGTTATGGATATAATCTTGATGCTCTGATAGATGTTATGACTTGTGGAGCTGGGTTAAATTGTGTTTTATATTGGCAACATTCTGAATCCTCTAAGAAAAACCTGGGCATTGAATATTTTAATAAGATTATAGATACTCTAAAGGAAGTTGAAAATTACCAGATAAAACAGTGTGAATTATATGGGCAATATAAAAATGATTCTCCATTTAAATTT
>VDHG01000131.1 GCA_006228005.1 Testudinibacter crocodili | reverse complement strand
GGTTGCGATACTCATATGCTAGTGCATACTGCGTTTCTCACCTCAAATCGCTTTTGAATAAGCGAATTGGCTTTTAGCTTCATCATCTTGAATATCTACGATGCTCATGTGCGATTTGCACACTGCGCTTCTCGATTTCAATCTGATTTTGCTAAAATCCTTGGTTGAAGTTTCTAGGACCAGTGATTAGGACTGGCTCAATACGGGAAAAAGGACGGGGCTATAGCTCAGCTGGGAGAGCGCCTGCTTTGCACGCAGGAGGTCAGCGGTTCGATCCCGCTTAGCTCCACCAATCTGCTGCATTACTTTTTCACTTATCATAAAGCATCATGAACATGAATATGTGGTGTATCGATGATAAGGGTTTATTGATGAATAGTGAGTTTTCTTAGCCAATACTTTATGAGGTAAAACATAAAGTGCGGTTAAGAGGATTGACTATTGGTTGAAAGACCGATTTGTTCTTTAAAAATTTGGACACAAGCTAAAAACTGAAGAGAACTCAAGCGTTCGAGAGGACGTAAGAGCTGAGTATTCGAGAAGTCGAGCAATCGACAATCGAAAGAGGCTTGTTTAGTGAG
>VDHG01000130.1 GCA_006228005.1 Testudinibacter crocodili | reverse complement strand
GGTTGCGATACTCATATGCCAGTGCATACTGCGTTTCTCACCTCAAATCGCTTTTGAATAAGCGAATTGGCTTTTAGCTTCATCATCTTGAATATCTACGATGCTCATGTGCGATTTGCACACTGCGCTTCTCGATTTCAATCTGATTTTGCTAAAATCCTTGGTTGAAGTTTCTAGGACCAGTGATTAGGACTGGCTCAATACGGGAAAAAGGAAGGGGCTATAGCTCAGCTGGGAGAGCGCCTGCTTTGCACGCAGGAGGTCAGCGGTTCGATCCCGCTTAGCTCCACCAGACTTTAACTTATCATAAAACGTCATGAATAGATGATGTATCGCTGATAAGGGTTTATTGATGAATAGTGAGTTTTCTTAGCCAATACTTTATGAGGTAAAACATAAAGTGCGGTTAAGAGGATTGACTATTGGTTGAAAGATCGATTTGTTCTTTAAAAATTTGGACACAAGCTAAAAACTGAAGAGAACTCAAGCGTTCGAGAGGACGTAAGAGCTGAGTATTCGAGAGGTCGAGCAATCGACAATCGAAAGAGGCTTGTTTAGTGAGAAAAGGCACTGGGCAAGTCAGCGTAGGGAAA
>VDHG01000013.1 GCA_006228005.1 Testudinibacter crocodili | reverse complement strand
ATAATTTGAGCTATAGACTATTTTTCGCCACTCTTTTGTTTTGCAAATAAATAAGGCAAAAGTTGTGAAGTTTAGTCATTCTAAACGAACGACTTTTAACGCCGCTGTAGTACGAAAAGTAATGGCGAAAAAGAGTCATAGTCCTACGGATTGTGTTTAAAATGAGCATACTCGTCGTTGTAATCCTCATCAATAGCCCCACTATTGATTTCGGCTTACGCCTAGATTGTGCTAATTTTAAACGACAACTCAAAATATAAACAAAGATCAACAGACCCTACTAACAATAGTTTAAAATCAAGGGTTCATTCTAGCTTAAATTGCTGCGACTGCAAATAGCCGTCCTGATCTTTCATCGCTAAAGCACTACCCCACTGCACGGATACTCTCCAAATCCAATAACGCATCAAACTCTTGCTGCAACAGCGCTAATTGTGGATCTTGCTGCAATGCCTGTTTTGCCTGCTCACCCAGTTCTAAGTAGACCTGACGTCGCTGTTCCAGTGGTGTCATACGAGTTTGATCGGCTTCCAAACAAACTTCTAACCGCACTTTACGTTGATAAAACTCACTCAATTGCTGCTCTAATATATTGATATAACGTTCATTATTTAAATTAGACTGTTCCGGTCGCAACCCAAGAACCACCGCTTGTTTCTCTTCTTGTAGCAGTAATGAATTCAGCCCTAACTGCTTTACCATACCACTGACATTTAATTTTTCGATCAAAGCTGACCAATGATCACGCTCGGCACTGATTCTCAGAACCTTTGCTACCAATTCAGGGGTTCGCTCCTGCAAAATCGCTTGTTTGATATCTGACGGTCGTAAGCGGTTGCCAAGCTCCTCTTGCTCCAACTCTGGATTCAGCCACTGCCAGTGGTAATCTTCACCGATAGTCTCGGTTTCAGCGTCATTTTTTGGCTCATCGTCTTCAATCGCTTCAGATTGCATGAGCGGCGGCTGCGATTCGCACCTAGCTGAATCTGCACTACTCTCGCTGATCTGGCTCAAGCGTTCCATAATTTTAAGAGATTTTGCCGGTGCTGCTGTAATGAAAGGCTGTTTCGCGCCGGATTCCCGCGCAGATTCTTGCCTAGCAACATCACCCGTCGCTAATTCAGGATTTTTTTTTTGCGTATTTTGACGTAATTGATCACGCGCACGCAGCGCTTTTAATGCGGAAGATTGTGGCGCAGCGTTTTCTGCCACCGCAGATTGAGCTTCAAGTCTTTCCGGTTGAACTTGATTCTCAATTTCAGGCTGAACAATTGGTTGTGGTGTCAGCTGTGTCTGAAGTTCGGTTTTAACCGCACTTGTCACATCTGGAACAGAAAGTGGCTGCTGTTGCGGCACGTCATGCTTAATAAAATTTTGCCGAATTTTCTCAACATGTTGGTGAGTATTTTCTGCCTTTTCCCCATGATTATCATGTTCGGTAGTCGTTTGCGTATTGGCTTGTTCCCATTGCAACAATTTAGGATGAAACGCTAAAGCACGCAGCAGCGTCATTTCCACTCCACTGCGTTGATCCGGTGCATAGGGCAGCTCTTTGCGCCCGCTCAACATCAATTGGTAGTAATATTGAACATCTTCCGGTGGTAAATGGCTTGCCAAAAAATCAATCCGATTTTCTTGTTCAGCAGTATCACTTGTCGGTTTCAATAGCTGCCGCATCGCAATTTGATGCAGGTAAGCGGCGATTTCCTGTAGCAGTTGATCCCACGCTATCCCTTTCTCCGCCACTTGTCGCAGCGCTTGCATAACGGCTTCACCGTCTGCCAGCTGTAGTGCCTGAATAATATCCAAAGCCTGTTCACCGTCCAATGTTCCCAACATTTGATGGACGATCTCTCTGCTGATATTGCTATTGCCCATCGCAATCGCTTGATCGGTCAGGCTCAAGGCGTCACGGATACTACCCCGTGCAGCTTTAGCAATTTGATCTAAGGCGTTGCGTTGATAGGCAATTTTTTCTTGTTGCAGAATATGTTCTAGGTGATCAGCAATCTGCTGCGGTTCAAGCGCTTTTAAATGAAATTGGATACAGCGGGATAAAATCGTGACCGGCAATTTATGCGGATCGGTGGTTGCCAGCAAAAACTTAACGTATTCCGGTGGTTCTTCTAAGGTTTTCAGCAAAGCATTAAAACTGTGGCGCGACAGCATATGCACTTCATCGATGAGATAGATTTTGTAGCGTCCCTGCACCGGTTTATATTGCACATTGTCCAGCAGTTCACGGGTATCTTCTACTTTGGTGCGCGATGCGGCATCAATTTCCAGCAGATCGATAAAGCGCCCTTCTTCAATAGCACGGCAGTTTTCGCATTCGCCACAAGGGGCGGCACTCACGCCGTGTTCACAGTTCAGCCCCTTGGCAAACAAGCGTGCAATCGAGGTTTTGCCCACACCACGCGTGCCGGAAAACAAGTAGGCGTGATGCAGCCGATTACTATCCAATCCATTGGCAAGTGCGGTCAGGACATGCTGTTGTCCCACCACTTGAGAAAATCGCTGCGGTCGCCATTTTCTGGCGAGAACCTGATAGCTCATTGATGCCTGCTTAACAATAAAATCGATTAATGTCCGTCAAAACTGACCAAATTATAGCTGGTGATACCCACTTTTTGCAGTCGTTCTGCGCCACCCAACTCCGGCAGTTTAATGATAAACGCAGCATTTTCGACTTTTCCGCCTAGACGACGAATCAATTTCACTGTGGCTTCAACCGTTCCGCCAGTCGCTAATAAGTCATCAATAATCAAGACATTGTCTTCGGTAGAAATCGCATCGATATGAATTTCCAGCGTGTCTTCACCATATTCTAATTGATAATTCTGTGCGATGGTTTCACGCGGCAGTTTGCGAGGCTTGCGAACCAAAACAAAAGGCAGCCCCAATGCCAGTGCCACCGGTGCACCGAAAATAAAACCACGCGACTCTGTACCCACCACTTTGGTAATTCCTTTGTCTTTATAGTGTGCGGTAATTAAATCGACCGTTGCCTGAAAAGCTTGTGGTACTTCCAGCAAACTGGTGATATCACGAAAAATAATCCCTTTTTTCGGATAGTCCGGAATGGATTTAATCGACGATTTGACTAACTCTAGTGTTTGGCTCATATTTAAAACCTGAATGAATAAAAACCTAAATGAATAAAAATAGTACCGTCAATACCATAGCAGGTATTACGGCAACCTGATCAACGCTTAAGCATAACAAAACTCACTGCTGCTGCAAATCCTTTCTTAGTGCATTTTATAAATATCCTGTCCGTCTCTACGGGTTTTCAACAGACGCAAAATCCAAACATACTGTTCCGGTGTGGTACGCACATAGGATTCAATTTCTTGGTTCATAAATGTTGCCATTTCATGATCGTCATTGCTCAATTTCATCGGCGGATGAATATCTAACTGATACTTACCCAGTTTGGCGTCATAACGGGGAAACATCGGGATCACGACTGCTTTTGCCACTTTCGCCATTTTGTTCAATCCGGGCAATGTCGCTTTATAAGTGGCAAAAAAGTCAGCATATACACTCAGCGCTTCGCCATAGTCCTCATCGGGAAGGTAGTAGCCCAATTCGCCACGTCGAACTGCATTTAAAAACGGTTTAATCCCGTTTTGGCGTGCGTGCATTTTACCGCCAAAACGTTCGCGAGTGCGGTTCCACAACCAGTCCACCAACGGATTACGATGCGGATTATACATGGCGGTCATCGGCATGCCCTGCGTGTGTAAGATAATCCCGGAAGCATCAATTGCCCAAGTATGCGGCACCAGCAAGATCACGTTTTGACCTTCGTCTCTCGCCTGACGAATATAATCCAAGCCTAAAAATTCCACTCGTTGACTTAAATGTGCTTTAGAACGCAGCGCTGCTTCGCCAATCGCCAACATGGTTTGGGTCACATTGACAAACATTTTGTCGATCACCCGCTCTTTTTGCTGCTCACTCCAGTCCGGAAAGCAGTAGCTCAAATTCACTCTGGCACGATGGCGCTGTTTTTTCGCTTTTTTGCTGATAATTTTGGCTAATTGAGCCGCAAAGGCATCACGCCAACGATAAGGTACATACGCCAGCAGCAGCAATCCGGCTATCCCCACCCAAATTCCCCAATATTTCGGCAGCAGATAACGCCAAGAAAAGTGCGGATCATAACCCACTCTGCCCGTTATACGGGTATTTTGCTCACTCATCTCTCACAACAATCCTATTTACAACAAATGTATCCACAAAAACCTATTCACACTAGCGCTATTCAAACCACCCATAATCAAACGCTAATTTACTCGCCATCACAAACGCTACCACCACAACCATCGGACGGATCAGCTTTTGCCCTTTGGTCAGCACCATTTTAGCACCCAATCTTGCACCGATAAATTGCCCAATCAACATCACGATGCCCACGCTCCACATAAGCTGCCCGCCAATCATAAAGAAAAGCAAAGACGCAATATTCGAAGTAAAATTCAGGACTTTTGCATGCGCTGTCGCTTTTGCCAAGTTAAAGCCGAGCAACATCACGAATGCTAAACCTAAAAATGAGCCAGTTCCCGGTCCGAAAAAACCGTCATAAAACCCAATTCCCAGCCCCGCGGTTAAGGCAAATCCCAAATAGGAAATTCGAGTTTTTTTATCACTTTCGCCCAGCTTAGGCGTTAATAAAAAATAGATGCCAATGGCAAAAATTAAAAATGGCAGTATTTTTTTCAGAAAATCAATATTGATCTGCTGCACCAATAACGTCCCCAGCACTGCGCCGAGAAAGGTGAACACAATCAGCCAAATAATCTGTTTTAAATTCACCGCTTTTTGTCGGATAAAATACCAACTGGCGGAAAATGAACCGCCGCACGACTGCAATTTGTTGGTGCCGAGCGCCATAGTAGGCGGCATGCCTGTCGCTAACAGCGCAGGAATGGTGATCAAACCGCCACCGCCGGCAATCGCATCAATAAAACCTGCCAGTAATGCTACCCCGAATAGCACTAAGTAAACTTCAAACGTCAGTTCCACGCCAGCATCACCTTATTAATCGTTAGCATTTTGTACTTAGCCTTTACCTTGTTGTGACAAAATCATTTGACATAATTGCGGCAACGGTGGTGGTGCTTTTGGCGTTGGCTGTGTTCCCGGCTTTGCTGGCTCAAACCACGACATCAATTCAGCCCCACAACCTTCGCCACTAGGAATCGGCGCCTGCGCTTCGCAGTGTGCAGCCCCTTGCGGACAAGCTAAACGCACATGCAAATGGGCGTCATGCCCAAACCAAGGACGAATTTTCGCCAACCAAGTGCGGTCACCGTCTACAGTTTGGCATAATTTTAATTTGATCGCCGGATTCAAAAAAATCCGATCAACTTTAGGATCTTGTGCCGCCAAACGGATTAAGGTGGTTTGATCCTGCGTCCAAACCCGCTCATCTACCCGTTGCGCTTTACGGTTTACCATCAACGTAGCAGTCGGTGTCAGCGCCTGCTTATCAGTTAACGGTCCGAAACGCAGCCAAATATCTGCATCTAAGCCGGTTTGATGACTAGCATGACCACTGGAAAACCGCCCGCCGGCTGCCATTCCCATATCGCCGATCAAGACATTTTGCAATCCTGCTTGCTTGGCTTTTTTGCCTAACCGTTGCAAATACGCCAGTAACTCCGGGTGTCCGTAATAACGATTTTTTTGTGAACGAATCACTTGATAGCCTTCGCCGCGTAATGGCAAGGCTTCGGCACCAACGATACAGCCGTTGCTATAACCGCCGATTGGATTAGCGCTGCCTTGTATCGGACTGTTTATCTGTTCCCAAGGAGAAGCCACAGCGCTGATACTAAACAAAGGAACGCTGATTAACGATAAAAATACGGTTTTGATAAAAGTATTATTGCGCATTAAACGCTCCGTTTTGTGCACGATGGCGCAACAGATGATCCAACAACACAATTGCTACCATTGCTTCGGCAATCGGTACTGCACGAATGCCGACACAGGGATCATGCCGACCACGGGTAACCACTTGCACCGCTTGATTATCTAAATTGACGGTTTTTCCCGGAATCGTAATACTGGAGGTGGGTTTTAACGCAATTTGTGCCACAATCGGCTGTCCGTTACTGATGCCGCCTAAAATGCCTCCCGCATGGTTGGAACTGAATCCCTGTGGTGTCATCTCATCACGGTGTTCACTGCCCTTTTGTTCCACCACTGCAAATCCGTCACCGATTTCAACACCTTTTACCGCGTTAATTCCCATTAGGGCATGTGCCAGATCAGCATCTAAACGATCAAATACCGGCTCCCCCAAACCGACCGGTACATTTTCTGCCACCACAGTCAGTTTAGCACCGACCGAGTTGCCCTCTTTTTTCAGTTCGCGGATCAGCTCATCAAACTGCTCGACCGCACTTTGGTCCGGGCAGAAAAACGGGTTGCTGTTGACCTGTTGCCAATCGATCTGTTGCAAAGTTTGTGGGGCAATTTTTACCGAGCCGATTTGGCTCAGAAAGCCACGCACTTCAACACCGAATTGTTCACGCAAATATTTTTTTGCCACCGCTCCGGCAGCAACTCGCATTGCGGTTTCTCGGGCAGAAGAGCGCCCACCGCCGCGATAGTCGCGCAGTCCGTATTTTTGCTGATAGGTGTAATCCGCATGTCCCGGGCGAAAACGGTCTTTGATTTCACTGTAATCCTGTGAACGTTGATCACCATTTTCGATCAACATTCCGATGCTAGTGCCGGTGGTTTTACCTTCAAACACGCCAGACAAAATGGTCACGCGATCATCTTCGCGGCGTGGCGTCGTGTAGCGTGAAGTGCCGGGCTTACGGCGATCCAAATCCGGCTGAATATCTGCCTCGCATAGCGCCATGCCCGGCGGCATGCCATCAATAATACAACCCAGCGCGATGCCATGCGATTCGCCAAAGGTGGTCACTCTGAAAACTTGTCCAATGCTGTTGCCTGCCATGTCTGTTCTGTCCTATTTTTCAATTTGCAACTGTTGACCGTTGCCGTTTTTAATATACACATCTAATTGATTAAAGGCGATATCAATGTTGTTCTCTTTAAACAACTGATCGATTCGACGATTTAAAAAGTCGATGGTTTTATTACGTTCGTTAGTTTGGTTCACATACACCCGCAGTTCATGATCGAGCGTGCTGGCGCCAAATGTTAGAAAATACACCAACGGCTCCGGATCTTCTAATACAAAAGGGGCTTCACTGGCGGCTTTATACAACAAATCACGAGTGAGTTCCAGATCCGAACCATAAGCCACGCCAACTTTCAATACAACTCTTGTTGTCGTATTGGTTAAAGACCAGTTGGTCAAGCGCTCGGTTACAAAAGCCTTATTCGGCACAATCACTTCTTTGCCGTCAAAATCCACTATCGTGGTCGCACGGATACGGATTTTCGACACCGTGCCGCTGAACTCGCCAATTGTCACCAAATCACCAATACGCACCGGACGTTCGAACAAAATGATAATCCCCGACACAAAATTCGCAAAAATCTCCTGCAAACCAAAACCTAAGCCAACCGACAATGCAGCAAACAGCCACTGCAATTTGCTCCACGACATACCCAAACTGGAAAATGCCACGCCGGCACCTAAGGCAACAAAGGCATAACTTAAAATGGTGGTGATCGCATACGGCGAGCCTTGCGATAACCGCACTCTGGAAAAGACCAGAATCTCGAGGATTCCGCTTAAGTTGCGCACCACTAAATAGGTTCCCCACAAAATCACCACCGAACTCAAGAAATTGAGCAGCGTGACTGATTCAACAATACTGGCGCCATTTTCAGCGGTGGAAGTTTGCTGCCAAAGACTGACGTTATCCAGATAGTAAGCTACACTCAGCAGATCAGACCACACCCAGTAAAACAGACCAAGCAGCAAGATCCATAATAAAATATCGGTCAGTTTAGTCACTTGCTGGTTAACAGTAGAAAGTGCAATTTTCTCATCTTGTGCATCGATAATTTTCTCTTCTCCACGAAACTCAGTCTGCTCCGTACTCTCTTTTTCACGCATCTCCTTCAAACGGCGATATGCCAACTGCCGTGAAGACACCCGAATCGCACGGTGAGTCAATTCACGGATATTGATCCATAAAATCAACACAACATAAGTGTAGATGATATGTTTAATCAAGGTCAGCGCTGTATAGTAATATCCCAAACCAATCAGCAAAATTAAGCTGATTGGAATCAACAACAGCAGCATACGGAAGAATTTGAACAGGCGCTGATAGTTTGTGTGTTCTTGTGGATACTCCTCATCGTTCAGCAATTCTTGATCCATGCGTTTAATCGCGTTACTGAAAGAAGGTGCAAGTTGAAACAAGAAAAACAAAAGTGCGGTGATAATCAAAGCTTCACCCAGATAATCATTAGCAATACCGGTCTCTTCCAATGAGGTGAAAATTGACGCATTCAACAAAACCACTAAAATCGGAATTGAGCGTTTTAAGCTGCTGCGGAACATTCCGTTGGCTGTGGCGGAAAAATTGAAATGTTTATAGGCAATGCCATTCGGGCGCAGTAATGACAGAATAAAGGCAATAAAAAACCAAAACGCCGCCATTTTTAATGCCCAAGGCAGCAGCGCTAACGGCGATTGGAAACAAAAATAGATCACCATAATCAGTCCGGCTAAAAATAGCAAAGTGCTCGGCAATGCTAATAAGAGCGTATAAAACAACACAATAATGGTGCGTGATTGGTTATCGCCACGCAGCGTATTGATATTGCTGTTATGCCAGCTGATTTTACGTTTAATCCAATTTTTGGCTAGTGTAATGGCACCTGCCAACAATAATAAGAAACCAACCAATGAACCTATCGGCAATAGATAGTCACGCCAATTGCTGAAATTTAACAGTTTAACAATTTGATCCAATTGGATTTTAGCTATTTTTGGAAAATTAACAAACCAATCAAAATCAATTGGGCTGTTGCTGCGCACCCAAAAGCTTTGTTGTTCCAATTTAGCTTGTAGCTCTTTACTGATACTGCTCACTTGCTGTTGGTTCAATTCAATATTGATGGCATGATTCAGCTCCTCGTTTAAACGAGTAATCAAATCGGTCAATAATTTACGCCGATCTTGCAAGATGGTCGTCAACTGCGCTTTTTCTTCCTCGTTAAACACCGTTTTCTTGCTCTGTTCCAGTCCTGCAATATAAGCCGCGGGGCTATACAATGCATCGCGTCGCTCGTTAGTGTCAAAAATCCGTACCCGCAAATCGGTAATCCGCTTTGACAATCCACCAATCAAACTATCGGTCGGCAGTGCTTGCCGCTGTTTGTTGATAATCCGCGATAAAATCAACGTGCCCTGTAGCGCACTGATCTGTTCTTCGATATTGCGCTGAGTCTGCAACAAATTATCCAACATATTGCGAATTCTCAGCCCATCTTGTACCAATTGGTTATCCATATTGGTTTGCTCGACCAAATCTTGGCTGATTTTGGTATTAAGTTGCAATTCCTGACGAATAAATTCGTTTTTATTATTGTTTTCGGTGTTCTGTTCCGCTTGCTGCTCTGCCTGCTGTTGCGACTGTTGCAACCGCAAGGCGCTTATTTTTTCCTGCAGCGCCACTTGAATCGCTTGTTGCTGCTGCTGTTCCAAGTTTTTTTCGGCTACTTCTGATTCGTACAATGAGGTCAAGTGTGAATTGCCACTTAAACTCAATTGATTATATTCATTTTTTAAATCGATTAATTTTAATTCGGTGTGATATTTGTCCGCTAATGACGGGCTGACTTGAGCACTGAATAACAACTTATTCAGTTGCTGGCTGCGTGCTAAATTTTCTGCAAGTGCGGTCTGAACCCGCTCTGGAGTGGCACGTTGCGCGACCAATAACACATTTAAATTGCTCAAATCGGTTTGCAACTGTTGCAATTTAGCTTGGCTTTCACTTTGCAGTTCCAGCAGTTGCTCCAAGGTCATTGAATCCCATTTTTTTGCTAAATTTTCGACACTTTCTGCCGCATTCAAGCGATTTAAACTTTCTTGCGTTTTTTGCAGTAACTCGCCGGATTCATCAATGTTTTTTTGCAAACTGGCGATATTGCTCTGCTGCTGTTCGATTTGTGCCAGCAAACTTAACGTGTCACGCAAATTATTCAGCAACAATCCATTGTCCGGCGTTTTATTTTCATTGCTCTCTGCCGCACTGATACTGGCATTCAGCGTCTCTTTACTCGGCAATTGAAATTCCGATGCCGACCAAGCCGCCGAGCTTATCAACAACAGCCCCAATACATATCCTAAAATCCAAAAACGGCTTCTCATACGATCCCTTTTATTGATTATCTTTTGCTTGGTGTTGCAACTGCTGCAACGCTTGTAATAGTGATCTGCGTGCCACTTTCATCTGCTGTAAGCCAGCTTCCAACGGCAACGGATAGTAAGCGATCGGTTGTTTAAAACGTTCCAACTTATCCTGTAGCCATAACCGCACTTTGCCTACCAACTGTGCTGAAAATGGCTGTTTAAATTTCACCATTGCCACCGGACGGTAGCCAAATTCGGCATCAACCCAGGGTAGCACAACCGCTTGTTCAATCTCAGAATATTGCTGTAGTACTCGTTCTATCTCCTCCGGCTGAATATTCTCGCCACCGGAAATAAACTGATTATCCAGCCGCCCCAGCACGGTCAAATTGCCGTTATGCCACTGCCCACGGTCTTTAGTTTGATACCAGCCTTCCGGATTCAATAGCGGCACGATTTTTCCGTCTCGCCAATAGCCTTGCGCCAAACCTGCGCCGCGCAGCCAGATCTCCTGTTCTCGAATGCAAAGCTCTCGCCCACGCAGCAACCGCACTTGTGGCTGTTTGCGATCATTTTGACAAACAAAAACCGTAGATGCCATCTCGGTCATGCCATAACCACTGAATGTGCTCAAGCCCGCAGCCTGCGCCTGAGTGCATAGTGTTGGATCAATCGGTGCGCCCCCCAACAGCACGGCTTCAGTTGCAGCAAGTTGATGCTCAACCGCACTTTTTTGTATTTTACTCGCCTGTTCTAAATAAGCCAAATAGCGCTGTAACTGGGTTGGAACCAAAGAAACATGGGTTGCTCTGCCGATGGAACGATAAAAATCAATGCCGCTGAAATGCAGCTCCGCTGCGGCACTCAGCCAGCGCCACACAATGCCTTGCCCCGAAACATGGTATAACGGCAACGACAACAGCCAAGACTTACTGCTGTCAAAAGCCAAAAATTCATTAACACCTAACGCATTTTGCCAATGCGCTGCCAAGTCGTGTACCACCGCTTTCGGCTCGCCACCAGAACCGGAGGTTAAGGTCATGGTTAAAGCCTGCTGCCACAATCGTGGCGTAACACGTTGATAATTTTTATCATATTCAGCGCTAATAATCTCGCTGACCGCACTTGCCAGACCTTGATTAGATAGATAACGGCTTTGCGCCTTATCCGCCTGCGCTTCAAACACCGGCAATGGCATTGCTGAACAGTAAAAATCCAATTGATTTTGTGACAAAATCCGTGCAGTTTTTTCAGCAGGAAACTGCGGATTGATCACCATCAGCCGTGCACCCAACGACAAGCCAGCCAGGTATAACAGCAGTTGTGACAAACTGTTTTTTCCGATCAACGCCAGCCCTTGCTGACAACTGACGCCTTGCGCTGCCAATTCATCGGCTAAGCAGTCAATCAAAGCAAAAACCTGCTGCCAATTCCATTCAAGTGCGGTTGTGCCGGTTGCTGCCTTTGGCAATAGAGACAACAAAAGCAAGTCGGAATCAAGTTCCTGGCTTGCTTTATCTAGGCTTGCTTTATTAACGCTCGCTTCGCCAAACCTGATGTTGTCAAGCGGATAATAGATAGCACCCCGCTTCTGCTGGGCTAATTCAGCCAAGCTGAGAATAACATCTCCCATACTAAACCGAAAAATAGCTTCTCACTTCTTCAACCAGTTCCGTCGGCAAATGCATCGAAGTCATCGCCCCTTCCAACATTGACATTTTGCGCTGACTGTTGGTGTTGGTAATCACCCAATACGGTGTCTCCGGAATCTGTCTTGGTTTGGTGTGATTTCCCGCTTGTAACAATGTTGCTTCATCGCGCGCAAAATAGATTCGAGTGCGTCCTTGTTGTGATTCGGTCGCTTGAGCAAAACTTTCCGGATTGGCACGGTAAAGTGCGGTCAAGATCATTAAAAACCGCACCACGCCCTTGCTTTCGCTCTGAAACTCTTCCGATTGCAACACCCCGTTCAAACGATTGACCACACGCTGAATTGCCTCGTCCGACTGTTTTCTAGGGATAACGGGTTCGACAACATCGACTGTTGGCTGCACCGCACTTTTGACTGGTTTGCCGGCATTGATCTGAACAGCATTAGTCTGAACGGCTTGATCCACCGTCTTCGCAGGTTCTTGGCTGCTCAGCACCATGCCGTCTGTCGCCACAATTTGTTCTTTACTACCATTTTGAGACGAGGACAACTTTAAAAGACGACGCAAAATATCGGAAGCACTTTCGCCAATCGAGCGGGTATTTGCCGCAATATATTGATAAAGCTCTTCATCTACTTCAATAATTTTCATCGTTATCTCCTTGCGTTTTCTCTTTTGTTTTAAGATCTGTTGATGTTTGTTTATATTTTGATTTGTGACAAACGCATAGCTTGATCCTAGCGCTAATTTAGCACATTATAATCGCTTAATTAAGATTAAACCACGACTTAGCGATAGCAAATGACTGAAAATCCATTATTAAATTACCAATTGCAACTGCCGCAATCCACATCGCAGGGTGACAACCATACTTTACCCACATTAATTTTTCTGCATGGCATGTTCGGCGATCTGAATAATTTAGGCATTCTTGCGCGTGCTTATGCCGACCACTTTCCGCTGCTGCGTATTGATTTGCGTAACCACGGGCACAGTTTTCACCATTCTGAGATGAACTATGAACTGATGGCGCATGATGTTATCCGCTTGATCCATCATCTAAAATTAGAGCGTCTTATTCTGATCGGGCATTCCATGGGCGGAAAAACGGCGATGCAAATTGCTGCCTTGTTGCCAAATCAAGTGGAGAAATTGGTGGTTTTGGACATTGCCCCAGTTACTTACCATGAAAATCACCACGACGATGTATTCAAGGCGCTGTTTGCCGTCAAACAAGCTCATCCGCAAAGTCGTCAACAAGCCGACCCGATTTTACAACGCCACATTCAACAGCTCGGAGTTCGCCAATTTATGTTGAAATCTTTTGCACCACAACAGCCAGACTGTTTTTTATTTAACCTGACCGCACTTTATAACAATTACCCTAATTTATTAAATTGGCAAGCAGTTTACAGTGACGTTCCTGCCTTGTTGATTAAAGGCGGGCGTTCAAACTATATTTTGCCGGAATATAAAGACGCTATTCTGGCACAATTTCCAAACGCCACGGCTTTCACCATCAGTCGTAGCGGACATTGGATTCACAGCGACAGCCCAGAATTGGTGATAAAAGCGATTGACCGTTTTCTGGCGTTGATACGTTGAACGACGATTTATCTTTAAAACAAATTATGCTATAGTGCGCCAACTCAAAAATGGCTTATCATTCTCAATTAAAACAGTGATCGAAATTGGTTTATGGCAAAACAAGAAGCAGATTGCATTACATTGGATCTATTCCACAACCTACCTAAAGTGGGACGCCCCAAAACCAACCCGCTGAGTAGAGAGCAGCAGGCACGAATCAACAAACGCAACCAACTACGGCGAGATCGCGCCTCCGGTTTAAAACGAGTAGAGCTGAAATTACACAGTGAAATCATCGAACGTTTACAACAGCTGGCTGACGAATATAACCTAAGTCGAGCGCAATTAATCGAGAATGTATTAAACGAATATTTAGAACAACAGCAGAAATAGGATACAAAACATGGCACTTGTTGGTTTATTTTATGGCAGCGATACCGGAAATACTGAAAATATTGCAAAAATGATCCAGAAGAAACTGGGTGATAATCTGGTGGATATCCGTGATATCGCCAAAAGCAGCAAAGCAGATATCGAAGCCTATGATTTTATTTTAATCGGCATTCCGACTTGGTATTACGGTGAAGCGCAAGCTGATTGGGACGATTTTTTCCCGACGCTGGAAGAAATTGATTTTACCGATAAAATTGTCGGCATTTTCGGCTGTGGCGATCAAGAAGATTATGCGGAATATTTCTGTGACGCCATGGGAACAGTACGCAATATTATCGAACCGCACGGCGCCACCATTGTCGGCTACTGGCCAACCGAAAGCTATAATTTTGAAGCGTCGCAAGCGCTGGTTGACGGCGACAAATTTGTCGGTTTGTGTATTGATGAAGATCGCCAACCGGAACTGACCGAACAACGGGTTAGTGCCTGGGTCAAGCAAATTTATGATGAAATGTATTTGGCAGAGTTGGTCTAATTGTCTATACCTATCATAATTATTTTACCTGATAATTTGCAATTGATAAGTATTCCTCATAGAATACAGGGGAATCATAAAACATTTATAGCGACTTCATTTGATTTATATCCTAATCAACGATAGCTATCCGATACGAGGTTAATATGTCTGAAGACAACATCAAATTATTAAAAAAGGCCGGTTTGAAAATCACCGAACCACGCTTGAAAATTCTGGCTTTAATGCAGAATCATCATAATACCGAATATCAGCATTTCTCGGCGGAAGATATCTATAAAATGTTATTGGAACAAGGCGAAGAGATTGGTTTAGCCACGGTTTACCGCGTGCTGAATCAGTTTGATGAAGCCGATATTCTGATTCGCCACAACTTTGAAGGTAATAAATCGGTGTTTGAATTAGCGCCAATTGACCACCACGACCATATTATTTGTATGGACTGCGGCAAGGTTATCGAGTTCAGCGACGACATTATTGAAAAACGCCAAAAAGAGATCAGCAAAGAGTATGGAATCCAACTGGAAAACCATAGTTTATATCTATACGGCAAATGCAACGACATCAAAAATTGCGACGAGCCGAGTAAAAAGTAAGCCAAACTTTGAATTTCACTGACTAAAAAACCCGCGTTTGCGGGTTTTTTATGTTACAAAACTTAAAACAACTCTTTTAGATGCCCAAAATTGCTTTTTGCGGTATCAATCACTTCACCAACATCACCATTGACCAATTTTTTCGTCATGGAAGTCATAAAGCCACGCATTTGTGCCAAGCTCGGGTGCGGCGGTAGGCTGAGCGCGTCAGAATTAGTGTAAATATTCACCAATGCCGGACCATCATGGGCGAACGCTTGCTTGATTGCGTCTTCCACGTCTTCGGTTTTATGCGCAGCAAAGCCTTTGATATTCATCAATTCCGCAATTTTATCAAACGGCGGATTGACCATATCGGTTTGCCAATCAACCAAACCCGACACTTCCATTTCCAACTTCACCATGCCTAACGCACGATTATTAAACAGAATAATTTTAATCGGCAAATTATATTGCATAATGGTCGCCAAATCACCGAGCAGCATCGACAAACCGCCGTCGCCGCATAACGCCACCACTTGCCGCTGACTTGAGACCGCTGCGCCGATTGCCATCGGCATCGCATTCGCCATCGAGCCGTGATTAAATGAACCGGTTAAATAACGGTTTTGCTTGCGTTTGATAAAACGCGCCGCCCAAACCGAAGTCATGCCGGTATCAACCGTAATCACTGCATCATCGGCGGCTAATTCACTGACCAAATGCGCCACATATTCCGGCTGAATATGATCTTCCGCGCCTTTGTGTTGCACATAATCGGCAAAGTGGGCTTCGGATTTTTGATACTCTTTTTGCATTGCTTCAAGGAAAGTGCGGTCAGTGTGCGCTTGCAACAGCGGTAATAAGGCACGAATGGTATCGCCCACATCACCCGCCAAGCCGAGATCGACTTTCGCTCTGCGCCCCAAACGTTCCGGTTTAATATCCAATTGCACGATTTTATTGTTGGTCGGCAAAAATTCGGCATACGGAAAATCACAGCCCAACATCACCAATAAATCCGCCTGATTACAAGCATCATAGCCCGAACGATAGCCTAGCTGCCCGTTCAAACCGGCACGAAATTCGTTATCGTCACTATCAAAGAAAATTTTACCACGGAAGGTGTAACAAATCGGCGATTGCAGCACTGTGGCTAGCTGTTTCACTTCGTCAATCGCATCGCGACAGCCGTGTCCGCAATACAGGGTGATTTTTTTATGTTGGTTTAACAAATCGGCAAATTGCTGTAATTCGCGCTCATTCGGACGGCAAATCGCGTTGGTCGGATAGGTGATTTCCGCAGTTGGAATCGTGACCGCACTTGCCGAAGCCACATCACCCGGCAAACCCAGTACCGCCACACCTTTTTGTGAAATTGCCGCCTGAACCGCACTTTGCATCATGTGCGGGAACTGTTCAGCAGTGTTGGCGACAGCAACGAATTTACTGCAATCTTGGAACAGGTAATAGGGATTGGTTTCTTGAAAATAGTCTTGCGCAAACTTATACGACGGACAGGTACTGGCAATCGCGATCACCGGATTACCGGAACGGTTGGCATCATACAAGCCGTTGATTAAATGCACATGTCCCGGTCCCGAACTGCCCATACAGCAACCGATACCATTCAATTCCGCATCCATTGAAGCGGCATACGCCGCTACTTCTTCGTGCCGAACGTGAATCCATTCCAGTTTGCCGCTGTTGCGAATCGCAGCATTGACCGGATTTAGGCTATCGCCAGTGATGGCGTAAACACGTTTAACCCCTGCTTGTAACAACATTTCAACCAATTGGTCTGCGACTGTTTTACTCATATAATTCTCCTAATGAAGTGTGAACAATACTTAGAAAAATAGCAAAAAAATCTGTTGAATGGAAAGGAAATTTATATTTTGCCCAAATAGCTTTATTAAGTAAC
>VDHG01000129.1 GCA_006228005.1 Testudinibacter crocodili | reverse complement strand
GGCAGTTTGTTGCGGTCTCGGAAAATAGTCGCAATAAAGGAAAAGTAAAAAGCAATAGTGCTGTTGCATTAGGAGTTTTATTGATTGGGTGTTTGGTTAACGTTCAGGCTCATGCAGATCTACCTGTTCAAACTTTTGATTCAAACCTTCTTCCATTGGTACCGGCAGGTAGTACGCATTATGATTTTATGACAACCGGAGATGCTACTGGTGGGTTTAGAGTGTATTCTAATGGTACTTATTCTAGCTGTAGTTTCCCTGTAAGTTGGTCAGGTGGCCTTTCACCAAAGATGAACATTGATCGTAGTAGATTTCAATCTTGTGGAGCTTCTCAACAAGGTAGCTTTGCTATTCCTAGTGATGGTAATGGCGGTACTATAGGAGGTAATGCGAATAGTCCGAATGCTGTATTATATGCAGACGGTACAAAAAAATTGGTTACTTTGGGAGGAGATGGAGGAACCAAAATTACTAATTTGCAGGATGGTGTGATTTCTTCAACATCTACTGATGCAGTCAATGGCAGACAACTAAATACGGTCAAGACTACTGCTGATGGGGCAAAAACGGCGGCAACGGCGGCACAAAACACCGCTAATACTGCTAACAGCACAGCTAATACCAATAAAACCAACATCACTGCCCTGCAAGCCGCAGATGCCCTGAATGTGAAATACAATGCCGCCAAAGACACGGTAGCGCTGACCGGCACCGGTGGCAGTAAAATCACCAACTTAAAAGACGGCACGGTTTCGGCGACTTCAACCGATGCGGTTAACGGTAAGCAACTGTTTGGGGTGCAAACCACTGCCAATACTGCTAAGACCACCGCAGACGGCGCGAGAACCGCCGCCACCGCCGCACAGACTACGGCAACGGCAGCACAAAACACCGCCAATACTGCCAACAGCACTGCCAATACCAATAAAACCAACATTACTGCCCTGCAAGCCGCAGATGCCCTGAATGTGAAATACAATGCCGCCAAAGACACAGTAGCACTGGCGGGCACCGGTGGCACTAAAATCACTAACTTAAAAGATGGCACGGTTTCGGCGACTTCAACCGATGCGGTTAACGGTAAGCAACTGTTTGGGGTGCAAACCACTGCCAATACGGCCAAGACCACCGCAGACGGCGCGAGAACCGCCGCCACGGCTGCCCAAACCACGGCAACGGCAGCACAAAACACCGCTAATACTGCTAACAGCACGGCTAATACCAATAAAACCAATATCACCAATTTACAGAATGCGGATAAATTGAGTGTTAAATATAATGCCGATAAAAGTGCGGTAGCGCTGACCGGCACCGGCGGTACTAAAATCACCAACTTAAAAGACGGCACGGTTTCGGCGACCTCGACCGAGGCGGTTAACGGTAAGCAGCTGTTTGGGGTGCAAACCACTGCCAATACGGCTAAGACCACTGCAGACGGCGCGAGAACCGCCGCCACCGCCGCCCAGACTACGGCAACGGCAGCACAAAACACCGCCAATACCGCCAACAGTACTGCCAATACCAATAAAACCAACATTACTGCGCTGCAAGCCGCAGATGCCCTGAATGTGAAATACAATGCCGCCAAAGACACGGTGGCACTGGCGGGCACCGGTGGCAGTAAAATCACCAACTTGAAAGACGGCGCAGTGTCAACCACCTCAACCGATGCGGTCAGCGGTAAACAGTTGTATGCGGTGAAAGCGATTGCCGATAAAAACAGTGGTGAAATTACTAAGTTAACCACCACCATCAACAATATCAATAACGGCGGCATCGGTTTGGTGCAAGACGA
>VDHG01000128.1 GCA_006228005.1 Testudinibacter crocodili | reverse complement strand
TTCGCCGATGGCGACTTACTTTTTTTGCTTGTACAAAAAAAGTAAGCAAAAAAATACACCCCAATTGTAGTGCTGATCTTCGCCTTTGTTAATTTCTACGGTCAATTTGTAAACTTGCCTGCTGGGCAGGCTTCGGACACGACAAATTGACCTTGAAATTTTCACGCAAACGCTCAGACACTCCAGATGGGGAATAAAAACCAAACGCCCCGCACTTTGATTTTTCTATTTATAATTAAGTCGTTATATCTTGGGCGCATTCAATGCGCCCCTACATTTAGGGCAATACTTCCGGTGTAATTAAAATCTTGTACTTTGCGTCGTGTTTTTCGGGTTCCCTTGTGAACTGTCTGAGCGTGTGTGAAATTTGTAGGGAAATTTTTTTGTTTGAGCGAAGCGAGTTTGCCCGCGTAGCGGGCGTATTAAAAATTTTCCGTTAAGCAAATTCACACTAAGCGAAGATCAGCAGTTCATTAGGGTGTGCTTTATTCGCTTCGCTCACCCTTCGGGCTGTTGCCAAAGGCAACATTCAAACGCAAGCGTTTGTCTTTGCCTACTTTTCTTTGCACAAGCAAAGAAAAGTATGGTCGCCGTCGAGGCGAAAAAACGACAGTGATAAAAAAATCAGTCGCCATCGGCGAAACC
>VDHG01000127.1 GCA_006228005.1 Testudinibacter crocodili | reverse complement strand
AGAGTCATAGTCCTGCGGACTGTGTTTAAAATATAAACAAACATCAACAGACCCTAGCTTGGCTCTCTTTTTTTGCAGAACTTGCGCAACAGTTAGATTACAATAGGCACACCAAATTTTAAGGAGAAAACATGATGTCGCAAGAGGATAAAGTACGCCAACATTTGCAGCAGTTGCAACATAACTTACAGCAATTGGCTTTATGGCAAAACTCACCACCGGAACAAGAGCGGTTGCAGAGCGAGCAGCCGTTCCATTTAGATACGTTGGAACCATATGAGTGGCTGCAATGGATTTTTATTCCGCGTATGCACGCATTGTTGGATGCTGAGGCGCCACTACCTAGCAAAATTGCCATTACGCCTTATCTGGAAGAGGCAATGAGCGATTTTGCCCAACTTGAGCTGCTGTTATCGCCATTAACCGATATAGAAAGCCTACTGAATGAGCCAGCATAAACCGCACTTTGACTCTAGCAGTGGAGAGCAGACAACAGTACCGTCGCCGATTTTGCAAATTTTGTATCGCGACGAGGACATTATTGCTATCAATAAACCGGCAGGCATGCTAGTGCACCGCAGTTGGCTGGATAAGCACGAAACCCGTTTTGTGATGCAGACCTTGCGTGATCAAATCGGGCAGCACGTTTATACGGTTCATCGTTTAGATCGTCCGACATCCGGTGTATTAGTGTTGGCGCTGAACCAAGAGTCCGCTCGTCGTCTCAGTCGACAATTCGAACAAAAACAGATCGAAAAAAGCTATTTGGCGGTGGTGCGAGGTTTTTTGAGTGGGCAGGGTAAGATTGATTATCCGTTAAAACAGCAGTTGGATAAAATTGCCGATAAATTCAGTCAGCCGGAAAAAGCGGCTCAAAGTGCGGTCACCGATTACCAAACTTTAGCGCAGATCGAAATGCCGTATCCTGCCGGACGTTATGCCAGCGCCCGTTATAGTCTGGTGAAATTGTTGCCGCAAACCGGTCGTAAACATCAATTAAGGCGTCATATGAAGCATTTGCATCATCCGATCATCGGCGATTCGGCTTATGGGGATTTGCGCCAAAACCGCACTTTTAGTGAGCATCTGGGGTGTAGTGGCTTAATGCTGCATGCGCATAAAATCTGGTTTGAACACCCGATAAGCGGGCAGAAAATAACAATTTGTGCCGAGGTTGATCAAAATTGGCAACAGATGTTGAATATTTTTAAATGGAAAATTAATGATCACGATATTTATTAAATTATGACTAAATAAATAGCAAATTCATTGTTAAAACAAATCCTATTTTACAATTGTAGTTGCAATTTATATAACCTTTGTATATGTTAGCAGGCAAGTCGCGCTGCCGCTGACTTAATGCTATGCAATTACACTTATAAATCTGTCTTTTGGCAGATCACAATTTAGAAGGAGTGCTATACATGAAACAACTTTTTAAATTATCTTTCGTTGCCGGATTAATGGCATCATCTACTGCTGTTATGGCTGCTGAACAATTTGTTACCATCGGCACTGGTGGGCAAACCGGTGTTTATTATGTCGTGGGACAATCCATTTGCCAGTTGGTTAATCGTGATTCAGCGAAAAGCGGTATCAAATGTAATGCTCCTTCCACCGGCGCCTCAGTTGCTAATTTAAATGCGATTGCCGGAAAACAATTAGATATGGGGATTGCTCAATCAGACTGGCAATATCATGCTTATAACGGCACTAGCTCGTTTGAAGGCAAGAAAAATGATAAGTTAAGAGCGGTTTTCTCGATTCACCCAGAGCCATTTACGGTGATGGCGCGTGACGATTCCGGCATTCAATCCTTTGATGATCTGAAAGGCAAACGTGTCAATGTCGGTGATCCGGGTTCCGGCACGCGTGCTACCATGAACGTGATTTTAGCCGCTAAAGGCTGGGACGATTCCGCCTTTAAAGTCGCTTCCGAATTGAAACCGGCAGAAATGGCATCAGTAATGTGTGATAACAATCTCGATGCGATCACTTATAATGTGGGCCACCCGAATGGGGCACTGAAAGAGGCGGCGGCATCTTGTGCGGCGCATTTAGTGCCGGTTGAAGGCGAAGCGATTGATAAATTGGTCGCCGATCACAGTTATTACGCTAAAGCCGTGATTCCGGGCGGTTTGTATGCCGGTTCGGATAACCCGACCAATACCTTTGGGGTTTATGCGACGTTGGTGACGTCTGCCGATGTGAGTGATGATCAGGTTTATGCCGTGGTGAAAGCGGTGTTCGATAATTTTGATCGCTTTAAACGTTTACACCCAGCATTTGCCAACCTGAAAGAAGATGAAATGATTAAAAATGCACTATCTGCACCATTACACGACGGTGCGGTGCGTTATTATAAAGAGAGAGGCTGGATGTAATTTTTCTTAGCTTGCTTAATTTTATTAAAGGCAGGGGATTTCCCTGCCTTTGCTGTTTAAACCTACAACTTAACAGGGAAAAGGACTATGTTAGACAAAACCAATAAAACCTTTGACCAAGACGATCTGCAAGACATGGTGGCGGCAAACGACTCCGGTGGTCGCAATCCCTATGGCTTTACAAAAAAATTGATTTTTGCGGTTGCCATTCTTTGGTCGTTATTTCAAATTTATTATGCTTCCCCTTTACCATTTGTGTTTCAAGAAATGCTACGTTCAATCGGATTGGGCTCGATCAACGTGGTATTTGATGATACCAAAGCCCGATCAATCCATCTGGCATTTGCGCTATTTTTGGCTTATCTTTCCTATCCGGCATTTAAATCGTCACCAATCCACCATGTGCCGATTTTAGATTGGATTTTTGCGTTTGCTGCCACCTTCTGTGCCTCCTATTATCTGTTTTTTTATGGTGAACTGGTGACACGTTTTGGTTCGCCAAATACGCAAGATATTGTTGTCGGAATTATTGGTATCCTATTACTGTTGGAAGCTTGCCGGCGTAGTTTAGGCTTGCCATTGGTGATTATTGCCAGTGTATTTTTGCTGTATAACTATTTTGGACAATATTTTCCGTCCAGCTGGATTGTCAGCCACAGAACCGGCAGTTTGTCGCATATCATCAATCAACAGTGGATTACTACCGAAGGGGTATTCGGTGTAGCACTCGGTGTTTCCACCAAATATGTGTTCTTGTTTGTATTATTTGGTGCGTTGTTAGACAAAGCCGGGGCAGGAAACTATTTTATCAAAACCGCCTTTGCCTTTTTAGGGCATTTCCGTGGTGGTCCGGCAAAAGCAGCAGTGGTAGCCTCCGGCTTGACTGGCTTGATCTCCGGCTCTTCCATTGCCAATGTGGTAACCACGGGGACATTTACCATTCCCATGATGAAGCGGGTCGGTTTTTCGGCGGAAAAAGCCGGCGCAGTAGAAGTGGCATCGTCGGTCAATGGGCAAATCATGCCACCGGTGATGGGCGCTGCTGCATTTTTGATGATTGAATATGTCAATATGCCATATAGCCAACTGATCACCCACGCTTTCCTGCCAGCGATCATCTCCTATATTGCCTTAGTCTATATTGTGCATTTGGAAGCTTGTAAAATGGATCTGAAAGGTTTGGAAAGAGCGGATGCCGCCAAACCTTGGATGGTTAGCGTGTTACGTGGATTGGGCAGCTTTATTACTATCTGTGTGGTGTATTTTATCATTGAGTACGGCTTATCATGGATAAAAGGTATATTCCCAGATCATGCACTAGCGATTGTATCAGCCTTGGTTGGACTGGTTTATCTCCTGTTATTAAAACGGGTGGCTAAATTTGACGATTTGGAAATTGATGATCCGAATTCGCCGGTAGTGAAATTGCCTTCGGTCAAACCTACCGTAAATGCCGGATTGCATTTCTTATTGCCGGTGGTGATTTTAATCTGGTGCTTGATGGTGGAAAGAATGTCACCAGGCTTGTCCGCTTTCTGGGGCAGTTTGGCGCTCTGTTTTATTTTATTGACTCAAAGACCGATTTTGCAGCTCTATCGCCGCCAAGGGAAAGTTGTCGCTGCGACCAAACAGGGCTTCAATGACTTGGTTACCGGCTTGGAAAGTGGTGCTCGCAATATGATCGGTATCGGCATTGCCACCGCAACCGCCGGGATTATCGTTGGCGTGGTGGCATTAACTGGTTTTGGGGTCCAACTCTCCAGCATTATCGAATTTTTATCGATGGGTAATATTCTGTTAATGTTGATTTTGGTTGCAATCTTCAGCTTGATTCTGGGAATGGGCTTGCCGACAACCGCCAACTATATTGTGGTATCGTCCTTAATGGCAACTGTGATTGTGGAAGTCGGGCGTCAAAATGGTTTGATTGTGCCGTTGGTCGCGGTGCATCTCTTTGTTTTCTACTTTGGGATCATGGCGGATGTGACCCCACCGGTCGGCTTAGCTTCTTTTGCAGCAGCAGCGGTATCCGGCGGCAATCCGATCAAGACCGGCTTGGTGGCGTTCGGTTACAGCTTGCGTACCGCTATTTTACCGTTCTTATTTATTTTCAATACGGATTTGTTATTGATTGATGTCGGTTTTGCTAAAGGTGTGATGGTGTTTATTGTCGCCACAATAGCCATATTGGCATTTACTGCAGCTTCAATGCGCTACTTCTTTGATCATACCAAGTGGTGGGAAACCGTATTATTGCTGCTAATCACCTTTATGCTGTTCCGCCCGGGATTCTTTATGAACTATATTTCACCCACTGAGCGTCATATTGAGCCAATCAACATTGTGCAGGAAATTGCACATGCTCCGGTGGGCGAAACCATGACCTTAAAAGTGGCAGGAATCAACCAATATGGCACACCGATTGAGTTTTTCGCAAAATTGAATGTTCCACAGGGCAATAGCGGAGAAGAGCGGATACAGAATCTGGGCTTAACCTTATTAGATACCGGAGAGCAGATTGAAGTTGATGGAGAAATGACACATAAAATCATCATTGATGATGCACAAATGGATTCAGCAGCAGAAAAGGCGGGCTTAAGCTGGGATCAAACTATTTTGTATGTTGCGTTACCGCGTCACAATACACTAGATAAAGAGTGGATGTTTATTCCAGCATTACTGCTATTATTCGGTTTAGGATTCAACCAAATTCGACGTCGTCGTAAAATTTAATCGTAAAAGGGAGTGTGAGTCGATGTTTAAAAATATTTTAATTGTAATTGATCTAGGGTATATTCCGTTAGCTAAAAAGTTGGCGGAAACCGCACTTGAAATGACGCGGAATAATCCTGATACTATTTATCGTGTTGCCGGCATTGTGTCGGCACCGAGCAATAGCATTGTTTCTTCGTTTTTACCCACTAATTTTGATAAAGAAGTGCTGGCGGAAGCCAATAAAAAACTGCATGAATTTACCCGAGATGTGTTCCCACAGGAGAGTAAAGTGCAGCACATCGTGGCTTACGGCACCATTTATGAAGAGGTGAATCGGGTTGCTGAAGAAAAAAATGTTGATCTGATTATCATGATGGCATCAAAAGATGATAATAAAGAAGGATTAAGTTCAAATACGGTTAAAGTGGCACGTTATAGTCGTAAACCGATCTTGATTCTGCGTTAATTTAGCTATAAACAAAGATCAACAGACCCGGTATAGTAGACAAA
>VDHG01000126.1 GCA_006228005.1 Testudinibacter crocodili | reverse complement strand
AGGAACTACCATCGGTGCCGGTATGTTGGCGATGCCGATCACCTCCGCCGGTATGGGCTTCAGCTTTACTATCATTTTGTTGTTGATCCTGTGGCTACTGCTTTCTTATAGTGCGTTGCTATTCATTGAAGTTTATCAAACGGCTCGGATCGATGACGGTTTAGCAACATTGGCAGAACAATACTTCGGCGCTTTCGGACGAATTATCTCAACTTTATCGCTGCTGATTTTTATGTATGCGATTTTGTCTGCCTATGTTACTGGTGGCGGTTCGCTGATCAACGGTTTGTTGTCGGCAGGATTGGGATATGATACCGGCAAGCTCAGTATTATTTTGTTTACCGTAGTATTGGGCATCTTCATTATTATCGGCACATCGAGTGTTGATGCGGTCAATCGTTTGTTCTTTTTCAGTAAAATCGCTGTTTTTCTGTTTGTGCTATTAATGATGTTACCGCGTGTTTCGATGGACAATTTAATGGCAATGCCGATTAACAATGCGCTGATGTTATCAGCCGCCCCGGTGTTTTTCACCTCTTTTGGCTTCCATGTGGTGATCCCAAGCATTGTGAAATATCTGGAGGGGGATATCAGACGGCTGAGAATTGCTATATTAGTGGG
>VDHG01000125.1 GCA_006228005.1 Testudinibacter crocodili | reverse complement strand
AAACATCAACAGACCCTAAACTTTATGTTACAATTTCGTCCAATTTCAATCAGAAACGTCAACAAGGAATCCGATGGCAACCTATCACCACAGCAGTTTAGATCAACTAACACTCGGCAAACAAACCGATTATCGCAGTGAATATGATCCACATTTATTACAAGCAGTACCACGCAGTTTAAACCGTGACAGTTTGGGGATCAGTTCGCAACAGCCGTTTAATTGTGGTGCGGATATTTGGACTGCCTATGAAATTTCGTGGCTGAATGCCAAAGGGTTGCCGCAAGTGGCGATCGGGGATATTTCTTTGGATTTTCAAAGTGAAAACTTGATCGAATCGAAAAGCTTTAAGCTCTATTTAAACAGTTTCAATCAAAGCCGCTTTGACAGCCTGCAACAGGTGGAACAGTTGATTCAACGGGATTTGGCAAATTGTGCCCAAGGCGAAGTCCAAGTGCGGTTACACCCATTAGACGCCTATCAAAATCAAACCATTGATTACTTTCAGGGCGAATGTATTGATTATCAAGATATTGAGATTGACAGCTATGAATTCCAACCGCAGTTGTTGCAACATTGCACGACAGCAGAACAGGTTGATGAAGTGTTAGTCAGCCATCTGTTGAAATCCAATTGTCTGATTACCAATCAGCCCGATTGGGGCAGCGTACAAATTGAATATCAAGGTGCTAAAATCGACCGTGAAGCGTTGTTGCGCTATTTGGTATCGTTCCGTCAGCACAACGAATTTCACGAGCAGTGTGTCGAACGGATTTTTTGTGATCTGATGCACTATGCGAACCCCACGAAACTGAAAGTGTATGCCCGTTATACCCGACGTGGTGGATTAGATATCAATCCTTATCGGGCAAACTACCCGCTTGAAGTAATAAATTGCCGCTTGGCAAGACAATAGGGTCTGTTGATGTTTGTTTATAAAAAGGAGAAAACATGAGCTCACATATGGTGAATCCGAAAGGTAGTATGGATCAACTGTCACACTTGGAGGTTGAATTACTGGAAAAAGGCGTTTCTGGCAACTTGTACCAGCTTTACCGCAACTGTTCGTTGGCAGTGTTGAATTCCGGTGCAGTAACCGATGACAGTCGTATTTTATTAGGCATGTACAAAGACTTTGAAATCGAACTCATCGCCAAAGAACGTGGCGTTTCGTTATTGCTGCACAATCCGCCGGAATCCGCTTTTGTGGATGACAAGGTAATCCGCAATATTCAATATCATCTGTTTGCGGTATTGCGCGATATTTTATTTGTCAATGTCATCACTAAACAACATTCATTTCAACAAGCTGAAAATTCAAATAACATTACCAATTATATTTTTACCATTCTGCGTAATGCCAAAGCGCTGATTGTCGGCGAATGTCCGTCGTTGGTGGTCTGCTGGGGCGGGCACTCGATTAATGAGATTGAATACCGCTATTGTCGTGCAGTCGGATTACAATTGGGACTGCGTGAACTCAATATTATTACCGGCTGTGGGCCGGGCGTGATGGAAGCACCGATGAAAGGGGCGGCAATCGGACATGCTAACCAACGTTTCAAAAACAGCCGTTTTATCGGCATCACTGAACCGTCGATTATCGCCTCTGAGCCGCCGAATCCGATTGTGAATGAGCTGATTATCATGCCGGACATTGAAAAACGGCTGGAAGCCTTTGTCCGCATGGGACACTGTATTCTAGTGTTCCCTGGCGGTCCGGGTACGTTTGAAGAACTGCTCTACTTAATCGGCATCAAGCTCAATCCGGCAAATAAAGACGCACAGCTGCCACTGTTTTTGACCGGCCCGAAAGAGAGTGCGGATTACTTCAACACCATTGATCGCTTTATCGGTGAAGTGTTTGGGGCCGAAGCGCAAGCCTTGTATGAAATTATTATTGACGATCCAGAACAAGTTGCGCGCAAAGTCAGTGCGCACATGAAGAGCATCAAAAAAGTACGTGCGCAAACCAACGATTCTTACGGCTTCAACTGGACGTTGACGATTCCGCCGGATTTCCAAAATCCGTTTGAACCGACCCATGCGAATATGAGCAATCTGGATTTGCATTTGGAACAAAGCAAAGAGAGTCTTGCCGCCAATCTGCGCCGCGTTTTTTCCGGCATTGTCGCCGGTAATATCAAACCGGAAACAATTGAATTAATTGAACAACACGGCGAATTTGAATTGCACGGCGACCCGATTTTAATGGAAAAAATCGACCGTGTGTTACAGGATTTCGTTGATCAACACCGCATGAAATTACCGGGCGGCGAGGCTTATCAGCCTTGTTATCGCATTATTAAATAGCATTCTTGCTGACCGCACTTTTGCCATGAAAGTGCGGTTTGGGCTTGCGCCTGATGACGAAGTTTTTCCCTTGGATTCAACAATCCATTTATTGTAATTGGTTGTTGAATCCAAGTTAATTCATCAGCAAGCATTCCTTTGAATTTATTTATAGTACCATGTGATACAGTGCTATATTTGACGTAATTATCTTTATTTCTTTGCACAAATGTTAGGGTCTGTTGATCTTTCCATTGTCATCTAGTTTTCTATTTTCCATGCTGAATTTTTATCATTACGAAAAGCCGATTGCCCTCTTAATATTTCGGGTAATGTTGTTAATGAATTGTCAATATCTAAAATGTGCTGAATAGAAACAATTCTAGCGTCTTCTTCCGTTACTTCTTCATTCCCAAAAAACTGCCAATCCCCATCCTCATCATAAAACACGGAAACAATATTGGAATTGTTTTCTAAAACAAATCTTGTTGTTATTGCTTTTTTTAATATATTTTCTTGTGTTATTTTCATTTTATTTTTTATATGATTATATTGGCGAAAAATAGTCTATAGCTCAAAATATAAACAAAGATCAACAGACCCTACAAATTTAATGATTTTTTCTTGTTTATTATCCTGAATCCCACTTATCTCTATTTTGTTTGCTACAATCTGCCGTTTCTATAAATCAGTAATACAAAAAAGTGCGGTCAACTTTTCAGTCAAACCGCACTTGGTATGGTTAGTTTCTCAAACCAATACCTCGGTTAATCAAATAATAGGCAAAACCGTAAAGTAAGGAGATAAACAAAATTAATACCGAAAAGGTGTAG
>VDHG01000124.1 GCA_006228005.1 Testudinibacter crocodili | reverse complement strand
AAGATCAACAGACCCTACATAAAAAGACACAAAAAACGCCAAAACAGGATCTCGAGCTCGCCAAGGCTCGAATGAAACAAATTAAAGAGGAATTCAAACATGTCTGATGAGAAATTAGAATTTACCACCCTTGATGAATTTAAAAATGAATTATTATCAAGCGACCCAAGCTTTGCAGAGCGACATCAAGCCCGACAAATCCAGCTACAAATGCTGAATGAATTAAAACAAGCTCGTCTTGCGCAAAAACTATCGCAAAGTGATATTGCAAAACGCTCTGGTATCAAAATGCAAAATATTAGCCGTTTAGAGCGAGGTTTAGTTTCACCAACAATTGAAACATTAATCCGCTATGCTATTGCTGTTGGCGGCTCGTTCTGTCTACAACTGAAATCAAACAATTAGTAAATCGATCTCTATTTTGATTGACACTTGTTTTAGTCTGCGAAAAGGATAAATCCTTCAGTCATTTATCCCTTTCTTGTTAAAAAACAGCCTAACTTAAATCTACCTCTTTGGCAAAAAAGTAGGTTGTGACAAAACCGACCAGATAAGCGGTGATTGTGCCAGCCAGATAAATGGCGATTGCAGCAAATACGCCGTTTGGTCCGGTCAACAGCGGAATTGCCAGTAACCCAGAAGGTCCGAAGACGCTGTTCAATCCCATCGGGAAGCCCAAATAGGCGATCAAACCAATCACAAAACCACCGGCTGCGCCACCGATACAGGCGGTGATAAAGGGTTTAACTCTCGGCAGCGTCACGCCATAAATCAGCGGTTCACCAATGCCTAAAAAGCCCGGTAAAATGGCGCCTTTAATCTGTGAACGCAACAACGAACTTTTATTCGCCATTACATACAACGCAATTGCCGCACCAACTTGCCCAGCACCTGCCATTGCCAAAATCGGAAACAGCGCATTGAAGCCTTGCGTTTCCACAAGAGCAAAATAGACCGGCACAAAACCTTGGTGAATACCAAACATCACCGACAGCAGAAACAGCCCTGCCAACACCGCACTTCCAAACGGATTGCCGTTCAAATGGCTGAACAACCAAGACATGCCGTTAAACAGCACCACGCCAAGTGGCATGATCAGCAAGAAAGTGAATGCGCCCATCATTAACAGCGTGATGGTTGAGGTCAGCAGCATATCTAGATTATCTGGAATAAATTTTCGCACCCACTGTTCAATTTTAGCCCCGACAATCGCCGCAATCAGCACGCCGATGATGTTGCCGCGCGGATCGATCTCCAAGCCAAAAAAGCTGCTCATGCCGGAATAGATCCCTTTAGTCGCTTCGGGGTTATAGCCAAGAATAAAAAATGAGGCGATAATCGCACCGTTGACTCCGGTGCCACCGAAGGCTTTCGCCGCATTATAGCCGATCATGATGCTTAAAAAGCTGAACAAACCTTTGCTGAACACTTTTAAATAGCCGATCAACGCGACCAAAGTCGCATTCGGCGCTTCCACACCGGCAACAAACGATTGATCCAACAGGGTTCCGATGCCCAGCAATAATCCGGCACCGATAAAACCGGGAATCAGCGGAGTAAAAATTGTCGCAAATTTACTTAAAAATTGGTGCATTCCGCTGCTTTGCTGTTGTTTCAGTTGCTGTTTATTGCTTTGAGCAATATCATTCAGATCGTGAGATAGCGCACTTTGTTGCAAATAGCTGCGACACAGTTCGGCGGCTTTTCCGGCTTTGCCCGGCCCTAGAATAATTTGCACTTGATCTTGCATATTCACCACGCCCATCACCGCCTCAAGCCGTTTCAGTTTTTCCAGCTCTACTGCTTGCGGCTGATTGACTTTTAAACGTAAGCGAGTCATACAATTGCCAACTGAAGCAATATTTTCCGCACCACCGAGTAACGTCACAACTTGTGCAATAAACGCTGGGTTGATCCCTGCCGCTTGTTTTGTCTCTGCCATAATGCCCTCCTGTTTTTATTGCTGATGCTGATATTGTTGCTGATTTTGTTGCTGAAAGTGAAATGCCAACGCTTGTCGGATAAAGCCATGATGCTGCGCCAGCAAACGCTCAGCTTGCGCAGCCGAAAGATCTGCCAGCAGCATTAAAATCGCTGTTTTACAATGTTGTTTACTCGCCTGTAACGCCTGTTCCGCCTGCTGTTGTTGGCAGCCAGTGGCTTGCATAACAATATTCTTCTGCCGCTCAATCAACTTGTGATTTGTCGCTTGCACATCGACCATCAAGTTGCCGTACACCTTGCCGCTGCGCACCATCGCTGCTGTCGTCAGCATATTCAGCACCAATTTTTGTGCCGTACCGGCTTTCATGCGTGAGGAACCGGTCACCACTTCTGCCCCGACCGCCACACAAATCGCAATCTGTGCCTGTTGCAATAAAGCTGAATCGGGATTGCAGGCAATGCCTGCCGTCACGCAGCCGGTCTGTTTGGCACACTCAATACCGCTCAGTACATAGGGCGTGCGTCCGCTGGCGGCAATCCCGACCACCACATCGTGTTGATTCAATTGAATTTGTTGCAGATCTTCGATCGCTGCCTGCCGGTTGTCTTCCGCATTTTCTACTGCACTGAAAACCGCACTTTGACCTCCGGCAATCAAAGCAATCACCTGATTCGGGTCAGTACCATAGGTCGGTGGACATTCGCTGGCATCCAAAATTCCCAAGCGCCCGGATGTGCCTGCGCCCAGATAAATCAAGCGTCCGCCACGTTGAAATGCGGCGACAATCTGCTCCACCGCTTGTGCAATCGATGGAATTTGCGTGGCGATAATCTGCGGCACTTTTTGATCTTCCTGATTGATCAGGCGTAAAATATCAACGGTGGATAAGCGATCAAGCTGCTCCGATTGTGGATTACGGCTTTCTGTGATCAATTGATTCAGTTTTTCCGGCATTCGCCCTCCTAATCTGATGTGGGTGATCAATATTTATGGCGGCTGATCCTTGACTGAATCAGCATTAAATACTAATTTATTCAAAATAAATCAAAATACAAGAATTATTTATTCCATTTGTGAGGCAACTATGGGTTTTTTAAACAAAATTGAACATCTACTGGGCAGTTATTCCAAAACCGAGCTGAAAATTGCCGAATTTATTTTGCAGCACAGCCTTCAAGTCAAAAATCTTTCCTCATCAAAATTAGCCGAAACCATCGGCGTCAGCCAATCAGCGATAATCAAATTCAGTCAAAAATTGGGGCTGCGTTCCTATACTGAATTCAGAGTCGCCATCAGTGAGGACTTGGCACTGAACGGCAAAATCAAATTGCACGACGACATCGGTTTGGACGACAGTCTGGCGACGGTTGCTGAAAAATTGTTTCAGGAAAAACAACAAGCGTTGCAGGAAACCTATCGGATTAATTCATTGGGCGTGCTGCAACAGGTGTTGACACTGCTGAACCGCGCCAAGAAAATTTTATTAATTGGCATCGGTAATTCGGCGTTGGTGGCTAAAGATTTTGCTTATAAGCTGAATAAAATTTCGATTACTGCTTTAACCGAAATGGATACCCACGCCCAGCTGGTGCTCAGCCAAACCTTAACCGCTGAGGATTTGCTGTTTGTGATCTCTTTTTCCGGACAAAAAAAGGAATTATTGTTAGCTGTTGAAACGGCAAAAGCACAGAATGTGCCGGTGGTTGCGCTGACTTCCGCAAGCTTTAACCCGCTGCATCAAGCCGCCGATCAACTGCTGTTTTCGATTGCCGATGAATCGTTGTACCGTAGCTCTTCGATCGCTTCGCGCACCGCACAACATGCGATAACCGATCTGCTGTTTATGGGCTTGCTGCAACAGAATCAACAAACAGCGTTGGCGCAAATTGAACGCAGCAAACAACTGATTGCCCGACTATAGTATCGTACTAAAAATAATAGAAAAACCGCACTTTCGCTCGCTGAAGTCACAACACAGTGTCCATCAGAGATTAAAAGTGCGGTTTTAAGGGGATTCAAAATCCTGATGTCTTAGGCTTTAGCGCCCAGTTTGCTCACGGTTTCTGCGGTTGTCCACAGATCATTGGCGATCAAACGGAAGTTCACCAGTGCCGCCAAATAGCCGTCACCTTCCGGAATTTTTGGTCCGGCAGTCGCATCTTTCACCACCGTCACTTCAAAACCTTGTTCGATAAATTCACGCAAATGTGATTCGATACATAAATTGGCTGCCATGCCTGCCAAAATGACTTGATCTACGCCTTGTTTACGCAGTTGCAGCACCACATCATTGGTTTCCGGGCCAAATACTTTATGCGGACTGGCAATAATCGTTTTGCCGTCATAGATATACGGTTTGTACTCTTCCATAAAATCGGCCCCTGAACCTTCGAAACCTTCCAAGGTATACGGTCCTTTACGCGCAAACATGCCACTGTCGTGCATAAAATGCTCGCCCGGACCACCAAATTTCCACGAATGATCCACCGGATAATAATAGTGTGGGGAAACCACCACCGGAATCTCCGCCGCTTTTGCAGCTTTAAACAGGCTTTCGATATTCGGCACAGTGTTATTGCGGGTAATACTTTCACCCATCACGCCCCAGCTGATTCCTTTCGGGCTTAAAAAATCCACTTGTGGATCAACCACCACCAATGCAACCCGTTTTTTATCCAGCTTCATACCGTGACGCGGCATGCCGTATTGTTGCGGCTCTGCATAGGGATCAGCTGCTTTATTGTCTTTAGCTGTTGCGACCGCACTTAAGCCCATTGCACCTAATGCCGTTGCCGCCATTGCGATTTGTGATCCTTTGCCCAGTACCTGACGGCGTGTAGTATCGATTTGTTGTGCTTTATGCTCATTACTCATAATAATCACCTTTTTTTCATTGACTAATTAATTTGAAAACCCAAGAATATTTGAAAGACCAAGAGTGCTTCACATCTTGATGAAATATCATGTTGTTGCCTCTCCCCATTTGGAACGAGATGAAGTATAGCGTGAGCCCGATAACAAAAATTAACCGTTCGTCCGGACTTTTTAACCGAATAACTGTTCAATAGACTCTAGGATAATTCATGGATCCGTTAGCCGAATTTTTTACCCGCTTCGATTTCCGTAGTGATCTGTTTTTCAGCAGTTTGCTATGCCGAATCGGTGAATTTAACGAGCCGAATAAAAGCTATCTGCACATTGTCCATCAAGGTGCATTTAATATGATGTTGAGTAACCATGTTCAAAAACGGGTGCACGAACCCTGCGCCATTTTTTGTCCGAACAGCACCTTGCACCGCTTAAACCCACTCGATGAAAACGGAATGAGTGTCTCTTGTATCAGTTTTGATTTTGGTGAGGGTGTCACCAACCCACTCAATCAGGCATTGGACGAATGTGTGATAATGCCTCTGAACCAACACCCTGAGCTTTCCGCCTTAAGTAGTGCGGTTTATCAGGAATATCACAGCGAACAGCCGGGCAAAGCGGTTTCAATTCATCATCTGTGCGCTTATTTTCTGATTCGGGTTATTCGTTACGGTTTACAGCAGCAGCAACTGACCAGCGGTTTTCTGTGCGGTTTAGGCGATGCCAAATTGGGCAAAGTGCTGAGCGCACTTCACCAAAAACCGGCTGAAGCTTGGCAATTGGACAATATGGCGGAATTAGCCAATATGTCACGCTCTCACTTTGCAGCACACTTCAAAAAAGTCATCGGGATTCCGGCAATGGATTACCTAACCCAATGGCGCTTAACCCTTGCTCAGCGCAAAATGCGTAGTGGTTTGCCGATTGCAATCGTCGCAGAAGAAGTCGGTTATCAATACGCCAGTGCCTTCAGCCGAATTTTCACTGCGAAAATCGGGCTGTCGCCGTTAAAATGGCTGGCTAAACAGCAGCAATCTGATCAATAAATCCAAGCAGATCAATCAATGAAAATTAACCTGAAAAAAATCGGCAAAAACTTACTGTCTCTTTTCCTGACGTTTATCGTCATCAGTCTGATATTAGACTGGTACCGTAAGCCTGAGGTGCCGCCCGATGCTGCTACGACCGCACTTTACGATCTACAACAGCAGCCATTTTTTCTGGCGCAGTTGAGCCAAGATCGCCCGGCAATTCTGTATTTTTGGGGGACATGGTGCAGTTACTGTCGCTACACATCCCCGGCAATAGATCGATTAGCAAAAGAGGGAGTGCCGGTGGTGACCGTCGCGCTGCGGTCTGGCGATACTGAAACGGTGCAAGCCTATTTAGATAAACATCAATACCAGTTCACCAGCGTCAACGACCCCAAAGGAACCATTGCCGCACAATGGCAGGTTGCCGTCACCCCGACTATCATTATTTTCGACCAAGGCAAAATGGAGTTCGCCACCACCGGCTTGAGCAGCTATTGGGGGCTCAACGTGCGGTTATGGCTGGCACAGTGGTTTTAACAACCGGCAATCTGCAAACCATCTGCTGAAAATTTTTGAAGATTATCGCAAATCCGTTGATTAACACTGTTCAAAGCGCTAAAAATTGCTATTTTAAACAGGATCCTTTTGCTTCATTGACTTCAATAATACCGGAGGGTTTTATGAGTGGTTTTTGGCTGGTTATCCTGCTGGTGGCAGGCATTCTGTTTATCGTGATTTCCACCGCAAAATACAAATTGCACCCTTTTCTGGCGCTGTTACTCACGGCTTATGCCATTGCACTGTGCGCCGGACTGCCGATTGCCGACACGGTGAAAACCATCACCAGCGGATTTGGCGGTATTTTAGCCTACATCGGTATCGTGATTGTGTTGGGCACAATCATCGGCACAATTTTGGAAAAAACCGGCGCAGCGATTACCATGGCAGATTTTGTACTACGCAAAGTCGGGCGCAAACGTCCGGTGCTGGCAATGAGTATTATCGGCTACATCGTATCGATTCCGGTGTTTTGTGACTCCGGCTTTGTGATTTTATCCTCGCTGAAAAAATCGTTGATCCAGCAAACCGGAAAATCTGCGGTGGCAATGTCAGTAGCACTCTCCACCGGCTTATACGCCACTCACACGTTGGTGCCGCCAACGCCAGGGCCGATTGCTGCTGCCGGCAATTTGCATGTTGATAATCTCGGTTTGGTGATTTTGCTCGGACTGATGGTGGCGCTGGTTGCCGCACTGGCGGGCTATCTGTATGCCGAATGGGCAGGCAAACGCTATCGTTGTGCGCAAGACGATCTGCCACGTTTAAGCGACGACCATGAAATTAAGGCGTTATATCCCAAATTACCTTCTACTCTGAATGCATTCCTGCCGATTATTGTGCCGATCGCGTTAATCGCCCTTGCCTCACTGCTCAAACTGCTGTTCAGCGGGGTAGATAATCTGCTCTTGAAATATGTGTATTTCTTCGGCGAACCCGTGACCGCACTTTTAATCGGCTTATTCTTTGCTGCTCGTTTACTACCAGAATGGAGCAAAACCACGCTGAACGATTGGATCGGTCAGGCAGTGAAAGACTCCGGCAGTATTTTAATTATCACCGCAGCAGGCGGCGCATTGGGCGGAGTGCTGAAAGCCAGCGGCATCGGGGATTATCTCGGCACGATGTTGCAATCCATGAGCCTTGGTATCTTAGTGCCGTTTGTGATTGCCGCCGCACTCAAAACCGCACAGGGCTCTTCAACCACTGCCTTGGTGGTAACGTCTACGATTATTTATCCGTTGCTGCCAGCGCTCGGTTTGGACAGTACCCTTGGTTCAGTCTTGGCAATCATGGCAATTGGTGCCGGTGCCATGACCGTTTCCCATGCCAATGACAGCTTTTTCTGGGTGGTGGCGGAATTCAGTGAAATGGACGTTGCCACGGCTTATAAATCGCAAACCGTCGCAACCTTGGTTCAGGGAATAGTCACCATCACGGTGGTCGCTTTGCTGGCATGGATTTTGCTTTAAACAAGAGATAAACACCGCACTTTCAAAGTGCGGTTGGCTTAAGTTAAAATAGCCATCTTTAATCGTATTGATAAAAAGGATTTTTTATGTCTGTCGAGCATGCCGCAAGCCCTTTATTACCCGTGGTCATCCTGCTGACCGCTGGGGTGTTGGCAGTACCGATTTTTAAGCGCTTAGGCTTAGGAGCGGTATTAGGATATTTCAGTGCCGGTATTTTAATCGGCCCCCATGTTTTCGGATTTTTTGATGATCCGCAACAGATCCTTCACCTTGCTGAACTGGGCGTGGTAATGTTTCTGTTTATTATCGGGCTAGAAATGCGTCCAAGCAAATTATGGCAAATGCGCGGACAAATTTTCGGTTTAGGCGCAGCACAGGTCGTGCTCTGTTGCAGCTTGCTGACCTTGCTTGGGGTTGCCGTGTTTGATCTCTCTTGGCCTGTTGCTTTTGTCGGTGGTGCCGGTTTTGTGCTGTCTTCGACCGCCGTTGTGATGCAAATGCTGGCAGAACGTGGCGAAAGCAACACCCCAGCCGGACAACAAGCGCTTTCGATTTTACTGTTGGAAGACTTGGCTATTGTCCCGTTACTCGCTATCGTGGCGTTTATCAGCCCGAATCAAACCGCTGACAGCAGCAGCCAATGGGCAGAGATCGCCCTTGCGTTAGGCGCACTGGCTGCACTGATTATCGCCGGTAAGTGGCTGCTGAATCCGCTCTTTGCGATTTTAGCTGCCTCGCGCGCACGCGAAGTGATGACTGCCGCAGCATTGTTGGTGGTATTAGGTGCGGCATTATTAATGGAAATCAGCGGATTATCGATGGCAATGGGGGCTTTTCTAGCCGGAGTATTGCTATCCGAATCCAGTTATCGCCACCAAATTGAGGCAGATATTGAACCGTTCAAAGGAATTTTGCTTGGATTATTTTTTCTTGCGGTGGGAATGTCGTTAAATTTAAGCATCATCGCTACACAGTGGGTATGGGTGGCGCTAGCGGTAATTACGTTTATGCTGACCAAAGCAATGGGTATTTATGTGATTGCCCGCCTGTTTAAATCCAACAACCGACAAGCCCTGCTGCGTACAGCCATGTTTGCACAAGGTGGCGAATTTGCCTTTGTGCTGTATGCCGCTGCTGTTACCAGTGGCTTAATGGATATGCAAACCAATGCGCTGTTGTCGGCAACAGTGATTTTATCTATGGCATTGACGCCGATGGTGATGATTGCCGTCGATCGTTTGCTGCCAGCGGAAAAAATCTCTGCTGACGGCTTGGACAAAGCTGAAAATCTACAAGGACAAGTCTTGGTGATCGGTTTCGGGCGCTTTGGGCAAATCGCCAGTCAGGTGCCGCTCAGTCGTGGTTTTGAACTGGCAATCATCGACAACGATCCGATTCGAATTCGTGAAGCCGCAAAATTCGGGCGGCACATCTATTTTGGCGATGGCACGCAGTTGGATATTTTGCACACTTCAGGCGCTGCGCAGGCGCAAGCAATTATGATCTGTGTTGATGATAAGCAGGCGGTCGATCATATTGTCGATTTGGCACAACACAGCTTTCCGAATACCAAACTGATTACACGCGCTTGGGATCGCCGTCACTATATCGAATTGCTCAATAAAGGTGTGGACTATGTGGTTCGAGAAACCGCAGCCGCTGCATTTGAATTAGGCGAGAAAACATTGAGCGCATTGGGTGTTGATAAAGAAGAAGCAGAACGTATCAGTCATGATATCCGTTTGCGTGACAGCCGTTTGTTGTGCGAACAAGTTTCTGCCGGAATCGATATGCAACAATATTCGCCAAAACCACAGCCCTTGACTGAAACCCATATTGACAATTAACAATATTAGTGCGATTAGCAAAACGCTAACCGCACTTTCAACATTCAGGCTTCCAATGTTCTGGTTATAATTTAAGCTGTCTGACGACTTCTTTCGATTTTGTCAGAAATGCCTTGCGTTCTTTTGCCGGCAAGCCCGTATTATTACCCGGTAGTTTGACCGTCATCGGGTTTACCGGGCGATCGTTGATATGAAATTCGTAGTGCAAGTGCGGTCCGGTAGAACGACCCGTGTTACCGGAAAGCGCAATTCGCTCACCACGTTTTATCTGTTGCCCCGGTTTCACCAATGCGCGGCTTAAGTGCATGTACACAGTTTTATAGTTGCGCCCGTGTTTCAATACAATGTAACGCCCAGCACCGTTGGCTTGGTAAGCTACTTTCACAACTTCCCCGTCAGATGGCGCAATAATCGGCGTGCCGACCCGCAATGAGAAATCGACACCTTTATGCGGTGAGACTCGTCCGGTCACTGGATGGCGCCGTGCCGGGTTGAAATGCGATGAGATTTTCGGCTGGCGGGTTAACGGATAGCGTGCAAAACCTCGACCTAACGTTTCGCCATTGACATTAAAATAAGCCCCGTTTGCCGCTTGAATGGCATAATAACTTTTGCCACCATGCAGAATATGAATCGCATCGACTTTTGCCTGACCGGTTAATTTATCGCCTAAATACTCACGCTGCATCAAAATAGCAAATTTATCGCCTTTGCGCAGCTTGTTCATGCTAACCTGCCACTGAAGTGCGGTCGCCAGCTGATTGATTTGACGAGCGGAAAGCCCTTGTCGGCTCATACTGTTGGAAAATGAACCTTGAATTTGCCCTTTGATAACTTCGGTTTTCCAAACGCTCTGTTTTTTAAGAACTTGTTGCTTATAACTGCCCTCTGGCTGCCGTTCATAGATGCGTTCTTCTTTGTCGGACACCAACCAGTTCATATACTCTAACTGGTCGTCTTTGTTCAAAATCCAATAAAATTGCTGCCCGGCTTTTAGTGTCTTTAACTCAGGGAAAGATTGTATTAATGCCGCACTCACCGCAGGTTGTAAGCCAGATTGTTCTAGAATATCTTTCAGTTGTTGCCCGGCAACCACGGTTTCACTAAACTGATTGTTGATCCGCCAAGCCTGATCGGCAGCATCTAATAAAATATCCAGTGCGGTTTGTGCCTCTTCCGGCAGAAATTCGGTATCTTGCTCGCCATCGACTGCTTGTTCCTGTTCGACGGAACCCGGTTCCACTTCATCATCTTGGGTATCCAAATCATCATAATACGAGGTGGCATTGGGATCTTCTTCCGGCGATGACTTCTCTTTGCCTACACTGCCTGTTGCAGTTTCACTGCTAGTACCGGGTGGAACCGAAAGCTGCTCAGCTGGTGCTGTGACTGGGTTTTCGACAGATTGAGATGGTGTCGTTGCGGGTTGTTGTGCCAAGGGATCACTCGGCTTGGTCTCTAAATACTCCGTCGCTGGTGGTTGCTGCGCATCATCATAACCGGGAAAAATAAAATATACGGCAACACCCCATAACAACGCAAATATTGCTAAAAACAATATTTTCCGATTACGAGCCCGTCTCTTTCTTTCTCTGGCTAAAATAACACTTTTCACTATACCGATTCTTTATTGATATCTTATTTTAAAATTCTTGCTTTACCATTTATCATACAGTAAACATCCGATACCCAATACACAGGTATTGTAATAGGACACACAAAACCTTTAAAAAGTTCTGCTGAAAAATATCGTTTGCCGATTAAAACAACAATTACAACGCATCTGTTTTTTATCCCTGCAATCGTACCGCACTTTTAGCAGCAAAGTGAGCAACAAACCATCGATAAACAACAACCTTAGTTCTCTTGTACCCAGTGTAAAAATCAGATATTCTGCTCAATCCAAGGCGCTTTCTTCTCTATAAAGATAAACCCATAAACACAAGCAAAGGTCACTATCGTGAACAATAACAAGCCGCAGGCACTGATCGAACTGAAAGATATTGGTGTCCGCTTCAATAACAAAATTGTGTTGAACAATATCAACTTAAAACTCTATCCCAATTCGGTCACCACGATTGTTGGTCCGAACGGTGGCGGCAAATCGACGCTGCTCAAGGTGTTGCTAAAATTGATTCGTCCGACACAAGGCGCCGTCAAAGCCAAAGCGAAATTACGCATCGGCTATGTACCGCAAAAAATCTATCTGGATCAAACTCTGCCGTTGACCGTTAAAAAATTTTTATCACTACACCAACTACAGCCCACAAAAATTGAGGAAACGCTGCTACAACTGTCGATTCAGCATCTGGCAGAGCAAAGTATGCACAAGCTTTCCGGCGGTGAAATGCAACGGGTTCTGCTGGCAAGAGCACTGCTGAATCAACCGGAGTTGTTGGTTCTGGACGAACCGGTGCAGGGTGTGGATATCGGTGGGCAGGCGGAATTATACCAATTGATCGCCGAAAGCAAAAATCGGCTTAATTGTGCTGTGTTGATGGTTTCTCACGATTTGCATCTGGTGATGGCGAATACGGATCATGTGTTGTGCATCAACCAGCATCTTTGTTGTGCCGGAACACCGGAGACAGTATCTGAACATCCTGATTTTATTCGATATTTTGGTGATCAATTTGCCCAGAATTTTGCACTTTATACCCATCATCATAATCACAAACATAATTTGCATGGTGATGTCTGCTGCGGAGCGCACGCTAATGCCGCTGCCGACTGCCACCATACTCACCGATAGGAAGTTGCATGCTTGATATTCTTCTCCCCGCTTGGCTTTGCGGAATGATTCTGTCCTTGCTGAGCGCCCCACTCGGCGCTTTTGTCGTTTGGCGTAAAATGTCGTATTTTGGTGACACCTTATCCCACGCTTCGCTGTTAGGTGTTGCATTGGGGTTGTTACTGGAAGTTAATCCGTATTTTGCGGTGATAGTAATTGTATTATTACTCGCCTGTTTGCTGGTCTGGCTAGAGAATTACACTGCATTTTCTACCGATACCCTGTTGGGCATTATTGCTCACAGTTCGCTGTCGTTGGGGGTGGTTGCGATTGCGTTGATGGACAATGTGCGGGTTGACCTGATCGCTTACCTATTCGGTGATATTCTGGCATTAAATTATGGCGATCTGTATTGGGTGATCGGCGGTGCGGTGGTTGTATTATTGCTGTTAATTCGGCTTTGGCGGCCACTGCTCGCCACCACCATCAGTGCTGAATTAGCACAGGTTGAAGGCGTCAACACGCGCAAAATCCAGATGATTTTAATGCTAATGACCGCACTTACCATCGCCTTAAGTATGAAATTTGTCGGTGCACTCATCATCACTTCTTTATTGATCATTCCAGCCGCTACCGCCCGCCGTTTTTCCAAAACCCCGGAACAGATGGTGTTGATCGGTTACTTCATCAGTTGCAGCGCCATCACACTCGGTTTAGGGCTATCGGCACTGTACGATACCCCCGCCGGCCCATCGATCGTCATCGCCGCTTCCGCATTGTTTATGTTGTCACTGTTTAAACGAGAACAACAGTAAATTCAGCACCAAACAAAAAGGGCAGATCAACAAATGATCTGCCCTCTGACAGCTGATTTAAGATTTAACTGGCTCAGCTAGATACTTGACGTAGTCGGCAGCAATTTTCTCTGCTTCGCGGATATAGAAATCCGGCGCTTCATAGTCTTTTGGCAAATCGTCAATATCTTTCAGTGGTTTTTTGCCTTCTGCTTTAAAACGTTCGTTCAAGTCTTTCAAACGACGGGCTTCGTCTTCGCTGTTCTCTTGCTGACGCTGTTTCAAATTTAACGATAAAAACTTACGGTTAGACCACTCTTTTTGAATCAATAAGTTACGTTCTAACGCAATAAATTCACGCTCTTTAGCAATGCGTTCTTGATGCAATCCTGCCAGATAGTCAATCTCGAATTTTTTGCTCGGCATCACGCTATAACTGGCTGCCGGCACTTTGTCCCAAGGCAACGCATTATCTTCACTGCTTTCACCGCTCTTTTCAGCGTCGATAATCGCCGGAAAAGTAATATCCGGATCGACACCTTTGATTTGGGTGCTGCCGCCGTTAATCCGATAGAATTTCTGAATCGTGTATTGAATAAAGCCCAACGGCGATTGATCCATATCATACACAAAATTCAGCGGACGACTTTGCTGCACCGTGCCTTTACCAAAAGTCTGCTGCCCTAAAATAATAGCACGTTGGTAATCCTGCATTGCCGCAGCGAAAATTTCGGAAGCTGAAGCACTGTAACGGTTAATCATCACCAATAACGGACCTTGATAGACTTCTGTGCTATCCGGATCCTGATGAATACGAATACGATTATAAGCGTCACGCACCTGCACCACCGGACCATCAGAAATAAACAAGCCGCTCAACGACACGGCTTCGGTCAACGCACCGCCGCCGTTATCACGCAAATCAATCACCAACGCCTGCACTTTTTTCTGTTCCGCATCAGCCAACAGTTTGCGCACATCGTCGGTCAGTCCGATATAGAAACTTGGGATCTTAATCACCCCGATATTTTCGCCCTCAACCTGATTCACCTCCAGCTTGGCAGCGTTGTCCTCGATCCGCACTTGGTCACGTACCAAGCTGATGATTTTGGTTTTACCGCCTTTTGCCGGCTCAATTTCCAAACGTACCGTTGTACCTTTTTTCCCTTTAATTTTGTCAACCACATCATCTAAACGCCAACCGACTACATCTTCGATCTCACCTTTAGCACCTTGTCCAATCCCGACAATTTTATCGCCTTTCGCCAGTTTTTTACTACGCTCTGCCGGTGCGCCAGGCACTAAGGATTTAATAATGGTTTCATCATCTTCCGACTGCAATGTGGCACCGATACCTTCCAAAGACAGATTCATATCTTCGGTAAAACTTTTAGCATTGCGCGGTGAAAGGTAGCTGGTGTGCGGATCAATTTCTCTGGCAAATGCATTTAAGAACAGTTGTGAAATATCATCAGCTCGGGTTTGATTCAAACGTAGAATTGCCAGATTGTAACGTTTGGTCAGCTTTTTCTTGATCTCTGCCCATTTAGTGCCTTTCAAACGTTCGGTAATCACATCATTTTTAAAGCGCTGTTGCCAAAGTTTGTCTAATTCGGCAGTGTCCGTCGGCCATGTAGTCATTTTAGAACGATCAATTTCGATTTGATCGTCATTGGTCAAATCCGGCTCTTTATCCAACAACGACAGCAGATAGGCATAACGTTCATAGCGACGTTTGGTCATCAGTTCATACGCTTTATACGCCAAAGCCAAATCGCCGGAATACAAGCTTTGCTGCAAACCGTTTGCCGCTTCTGCCCGCAATTGATCAACATCACTTTGTAGCAAAGTGTTATGGTTATAATCTAAAAAATTCAGATAGCGGGTAAACACTTTTTCCGAGAACGCTTGATCCAGCGCAAACTTACTGTAGTGCGACTGGGTTAAACGTGCGGTCACCCGTTTAGCTGCGGTTGACTGCGTCTCTCCCAATTGTGGCAATTTGATCTCTTCATATTTAAGATTAGCTTTGACCGCTTGCACAGATTGCGACATTAATGTTAAGGAAGCCAACAATACAGCCAGGAAACCATATTGTAATTTTTTTATCTTCATCCCCAATTCCTAAAATAGACGTCGTTAATAGTTAATATAAGCCTGAAATGAATAAAACATCGTACCTTGATAAGGTACGATGTTCTGCTCTTTAGTCGATGCGCAAAATTGCCTGATTATTCAACATTGTAGAGATGTTCAAATGCCACATTCAACATAATACCGCTTTGCAATTGCACTCTGGCAGAGTCTTTCATCACTTCCAACACCGTAGCACGATTGGCTTTTTCCGCCAATTTCACCTTAACTTGCTGTCCTTTCAATAAATTTTCAACCTTAACCGGGGTTAAATTCACAGCTGGACGTACAGTGTTTTCTCGCTTGACCGCACTTTCACCTTTGACCGCACTTTGCGGTTTATGTGTTTTCAGCTGGCGCACTGCTTTTGGGGCGCCAGACGGTTTACGGTTGGCTCTTTGGCTACGCTGTTTTTCTGTACTCGTTTTTTCTGCATTTTTGGCTTTTAATGCGGCACGCATTTGCGCTTTGCGCTCCGCTACTTTGGCTTTCGCTTGCTGTAACTGTTCAGCTGCGTGGTCAGCATGTTCTTGCTCTAATACACCACAACTTTCACCCTGCAAATCGACTCGCTCAGCACCGACTTTACAGCCATACAGGTAACGCCAGTTTGAGGTGTATTGACGTAGCGCATGGCGTAATTGGGTTTTACTGACCGCTTCGTCATGCTCAAGTGCGGTTGCAAGATCTTGAAAAATACCGATTTTAAGCGGCTTAGCTTCCCCTTCCAAACTAAAACACAGCGGAAAACGCTCTGCCAAATACGCAATCACGGCTTTGCTGCTACTCAATTTTTGTGGTTCTGTTTGTGGATCTTTCTGTTCTGTTTGTTGTTCTGTCATGAAATCATACGTTCCTGAATCGTAATTTCTGAACCCTAGGGCCTGTTGATGCTTATTTATAATTTGAGCTATAGACCCTA
>VDHG01000123.1 GCA_006228005.1 Testudinibacter crocodili | reverse complement strand
ATATTTAATTGCAAATATAAAACAAAATAAAAAAATTATCAATTTATTCTTTTATCATGATAAAAATAAGCTTATATACTAGAGTCAATCAAGTCCTACAAGCTACCTTTATCTGTTATCAATATACCGTCAAATTTTCTTAATAATCAAAAAATTATCATATCTTTATATCTTAATAATACTAAAAAGCACAGCGTAAAAGTGCGGTATAAACTTATCGTACTCTTGTTTAACCGGCAAAAAATCCACATGATTTTTAACAAAACAGTAGCAATACCGCGCTTTCACACCCGAAATTTGCGGATATAGCTTGGTTTTTCTTAACACTTATTGTAGTCTTTCGCTGTTTCCCCTCCCTGCCCAGCCTTTGGCATTTGCAGAGAGAAACTTTTAGGCTCTGTTTATCTTTTATTAGTAACAGCACCCTGCTGCATCTCAACGATTGAGAGAGATAAATAGCCTCAGCTCAGTTGTAATTACTTTTATTTATGGAATTCTTATGGATTTTGTTGATTTTTCCACTTCAGTTTGGTCAATTATTCCGCCGTTATTGGCGCTTTCTTTAGCGATCATCACTCGCAGAGTATTATTGTCGCTGAGTGCCGGAATTATTGTCGGTGCTTTGATGTTAAATGGCGGCAATTTGCTAACCGCTGCACAGTACACATTTTCCAGTGTCTCTTCTCTCGTGTATAGCGATGGCGCACTGAATGCAAATTATACTAATATTATTATCTTTTTGATTTTATTAGGCATTTTAACTTCACTGCTAACTATTTCCGGCAGTAATCAGGCTTTTGTTAACTGGGCACAAAAACATATCAAACAAAAACGTGGCGCAAAATTGCTGACGGTGTTTTTAGGTGTTTTTATTTTTATCGATGACTACTTTAATAGTTTAGCTGTTGGTGCGATTGCCCGCCCGGTTACCGATAAATATAAAATTTCGCGTGCCAAATTGGCCTATTTATTGGATTCTACCGCCGCACCAATGTGTGTCATCATGCCGATTTCCAGTTGGGGGGCTTATATCATTACCCTGATTGGTGGCTTGTTAGCCACCCATGCCATCACCGAATATTCGCCGATCGGCGCATTTATTGCGATGATTGGCATGAATTTTTATGCAATCTTCGCTTTAGTATTGGTTTTTATTGTCGCCATTTTTTCCTTTGATATCGGTCCGATGGCACACTTCGAACGCAATGCCGAAAACGCCGAAGCCATTTCGGATGATATTTCAAACGGTAAACAGGGGCGGGTAATGGATTTGATTCTACCAATTTTCGTTCTGATTATCGGTACAATTAGTATGATGATCTACACCGGTGCGCAAAGTCTGGCGGCAGACCGACAAGTATTTTCTATCTTAGGTGCGTTTGAAAATACCGTTGTGGGCACGTCGTTGGTTGTCGGCGGTCTCGCCGCGTTAATCACGGCAACACTCTGTGCATTAAGCTCTAAACAAATTTCGCTGAAAGAGTATGTTAGCGCTTACGCTTTGGGAATCAAGTCAATGTTCGGTGCTATCTTGGTGCTGTTTTTTGCTTGGACCATCAATACTATTGTCAGCGATATGCACACCGGCAAATATCTGTCCAGCTTAGTCAGTGGTTCGATTGCGATCGGTTTTCTGCCTGTGATGCTCTTTATTCTGTCTGCAGTGATGGCATTCTCAACCGGCACCAGCTGGGGAACCTTTGGCATCATGCTACCGATTGCTGCGTCTATTGCTGTCAATGCGGATCCGGCACTATTGCTGCCTTGTCTCTCTGCGGTGATGGCTGGCGCAGTATGTGGTGACCACTGTTCACCGATTTCAGACACCACTATTTTATCTTCTACCGGTGCAAGCTGTAACCATATTGACCATGTCACTACTCAGCTGCCATATGCGATGCTGGTTGCCGTCTCTTCTGCGGTCGGCTATTTAGTTGTCGGTTTTACTCAGTCTGGCTGGCTAGGCTTTTTTGCTACCGGTATTGTTATGATTGGATTAATTTTATTGTTTAAGAAAAGAACAACAAAGCCATAAACCGCACTTTTTTAATATAAGTAGATAATTTTTTAGATTTTATAAAATGCGATACATTATCGCATTTTTTTTATTTTTAATTGCTTTTATTTTATAAAATATTGAGATTTTAATTTATACAGCATTTAAATCTTTTAAATTGCCAAAATACGCCTTAACCCCCAATAAAAAAGAGTGGACAACCGAAATCGGTTGGCGTAAAAATAACAGCATATTTAGTGGATATGGCTAACTTACCTCAGGGGGCGTAATGAAAAAATTATCGGGTGCTGAAATTATCGTACAGGCTATCCAAGATCAGGGTGTCAAATTCGTCTTTGGTTATCCGGGTGGCTCTGTTTTGGATATTTATGATGCAATTCAAACCCATGGCGGCATCGAACATATTTTGGTGCGCCACGAACAAGCTGCGGTACATATGGCTGACGGCTACGCACGTGCCACCGGAGAAGTCGGTTGCGTCTTGGTCACCTCTGGTCCCGGTGCTACCAATGCCATTACCGGGATCGCCACCGCTTATATGGACTCCGTTCCACTTGTAGTTTTTTCCGGTCAAGTCCGTAGCGCCTTAATCGGCAGCGACGCTTTCCAAGAGTGTGACATGGTCGGTATTTCTCGTCCAGTCGTCAAACACAGCTTTTTGGTCAAACGCGTGGAAGACCTAGCCGAAACCATCAAAAAAGCCTTTTATTTAGCCGCCAGTGGTCGTCCTGGTCCGGTGGTGATCGATCTACCGAAAGACATTGTCAATCCGGCAAATAAAATTCCTTATGTTTATCCGAAAAGTATCACGCTGCGCTCCTACAATCCGAATATTCACGGACATAAAGGTCAAATCAAGAGGGCGCTGAAAGCGGTATTAGTTGCCCAGAAACCGGTTATGTTTATCGGTGGCGGGATTATCAATGCCAATTGTGCCGAACAAGCCACCGAATTTGCCAGAAAATTGAATTTGCCGGTGGTCAGCTCATTGATGGGATTGGGCGGATTTCCGGGAACCGATAAGCAATCATTGGGTATGCTGGGCATGCACGGCACCTTTGAAGCCAATAATGCCATGCACGAAAGTGATTTAATCCTCGCCATCGGAGTGCGCTTTGACGATCGTACTACCAATAATTTGGAAAAATATTGTCCGCATGCCAAAGTGATCCATATTGATATTGATCCAACGTCTATTGCCAAGAATGTCAACACCTATATCCCGATTGTCGGCAGCGCTGATTTGGTCTTAAATGAATTTTTATCATTATTAAGCGATGAAACCAGCCTAAAATCACAAGCTTCATTAACGACATGGTGGCAGCAAATAGAGCAATGGCGCGCTCGCCAATGCTTGAATTATGAACACAGTAGCAACGTAATCAAACCACAGCAAGCGGTAGAAACCATTTATAAAATAACTCACGGCGAAGCCTATATTGCTTCCGATGTCGGTCAACATCAGATGTTTGCCGCACTTTATTATCCATTTGATAAACCACGTCATTGGATCAATTCCGGTGGTCTCGGCACGATGGGATTCGGCTTGCCGGCGGCAATGGGTGTGAAACTAGCATATCCCGATGCCTGTGTAGTGTGCATCACCGGCGATGGTAGCATTCAAATGAATATTCAAGAGCTGTCCACCGCTCAACAATACAATATTCCGGTGGTGATCATCAGTTTGAATAACCGTTTCTTAGGCATGGTGAAGCAGTGGCAGGATATTATTTATGCCGGACGTCATTCCCAATCCTACATGAACTCACTGCCGGATTTTGTCAAATTGGCGGAAGCTTACGGTCATGTTGGTATTCAAATCAACACCCCAGATGAGTTGGAGACGAAATTGCAACATGCCTTTTCCATTAAAGACAAACTGGTGTTCGTGGATATTCTGGTCGATGAAACCGAGCACGTTTACCCGATGCAAATCGCAGGCGGCGCCATGAACGAGATGATTTTAAGTAAAACGGAGAGAACATAATGCGTAGAATTATTTCAGTCTTATTAGAAAATGAATCCGGCGCATTATCGCGCGTTATTGGTCTATTTTCACAACGGGCATTCAATATTGAAAGCCTGACTGTTGCACCAACGGATGACCCGACATTATCACGCATGACGATCGAAGCTTTTGGCGAAGAGAAAGTGCTGGAGCAAATCGAGAAACAATTACATAAACTGGTCGATGTATTCAAAGTGATTAGCCTCAGTGATTGTGAGCATGTTGAACGGGAGATTATGCTGCTTAAAGTGCGGGCACAAGGCAATTCGCGTGACGAGGTCAAACGCCTATCCGATATTTATCGCGGGCAAATTATTGATGTGACGCCAAAAAGCTACACCATCCAGCTCGCTGGTACGAAGGATAAACTGAATGCGTTTATCGCCTCGGTCAAACAAGAAACCGAGGTAATTGAAGTCGTTCGCTCTGGCTTAATCAGCCTATCGCGCGGCGAAAAAAACTGTTTGTAATCTCATCCCAAACCGCACTTTGTTTACAAAGGCAAAGTGCGGTATCTTTCTCAACCAATAAAAACAATATTTTACGATCCTCATCGCAATCTTTTTTCTCAATCTAAATAGGATAAGTAATATCCCTTATTCTTATACTAGGGTCTGTTGAT
>VDHG01000122.1 GCA_006228005.1 Testudinibacter crocodili | reverse complement strand
TCACCATCTGGCATGATATGATCCGGATTGTCATAAAAATAACCAAGCCTTGACATCACAGCTTCTTTAAAGAGCTCTCCTCCATCAAGAATATCACTGTTTTCATAGTAAAATTCATCTTCAGAAAATTGCAACAGCCCTGCCATATATTCAACTATTAAATTTATCGTCCAACCAGTACCAAGTGCCGGATATATTTTTTCTTGAAAAATTAAATTAAAAGCACCATATAAAAAAGAGTTGTCTTTTTCAAGTATATCTATATGTACTAAAAAATTTTTATCAGGAAATTCATCATATCCAAAAATCATTTATTTTCGCCTTCTAATCTTTTTATTTCTCTATTAAACTTTTTAAGTTCTCTATTTTTAGACATTGGTGAAATAGTATAACCTGTACTCCCAGCCCAATGGAAAGCTCCTCTTCCACCCTTACTTTCATTGAAAAATCCATGAATATTTCCTTTGCCATCTATCGATGGCCTTATTTTATCTAGTTTTTCCGTATGCTTTTTTAAATACATCTATAATATATCATTAATTATATTACTCAACTCATTGTTTTTTATATAAACCTCTGAAACATCACTATCTTTTAAGTTTTGTAAGTTAAATAAATCACTATCGCCATCTAAAAATCTAGTAAGTATAATTCTAGATACAATACCATCTGAGATAACAAACCCTACTAACCTACTCCTCTTTAGAAAATCTATATCTAGAGAATATGAAAAGTCATCGATTTCATATAAATCCTCTGGATATTTATCATATTCTTCCTGCGATGAAAAAACATGTGCAGGATATCTTTTTTTAAGAAAATAAATACATAAATCTAACTTTCTCCAACCAAAAAGCTCTTTGTTCTTATTTGGTTTAGACAAGTTACTATCTTTTAGATCTTTGATATTAACTTCTAATGTAGAGGTATAATTATAAAAATCTTCTGGAAATGGCTTATTGTTAAAATAGAAACATATAATTCCTTCACGGAAGGTATTATTACTCCAGCACTGAATTTCATCGGCATAAACAGCAAATATATCTGGGCAACCATAAATCATTTAAACTCTTCTTTTTTAGGAGTGTTAAATTTATTGAGAATATCATTAGGAATATTATCTTTTATTAACCTTTGTGATTTTTCTTGATCATCTCTACTCCTAAGTTATACTATCGCTATAATTAATTTTCATCATATTCAAACCCTTATAATTTTCACTCCAATTTTTTCATATTATCAATATAAGTTAGGTAATAGTTTTATCATTTTCATCAAGGTTCCTTTTGGTAAAATAACATTATAAATGCTTTGACCAAAATTAGATGTATAAAATATTATTTCTTTATCTTTATAAAATCCCATCCATATTAAAAACCCAGAATCCTTATCCTTTGCAATGCCTTGCTCCATATCAGCAAGCTCTATACTATACAGACCAACCACCTCATTATTACAAATTAAATCATGACTTAAATTAATACAAGGAAGATCAATTTCATTTTCTAAATTTGACCTATAAGCCTCTTCCACTGAAATTTTCAAATTAGAAAAAACAACATTTATTGTGTAATTGTAAACAAAATAATTTGGCACAATTATATCATTTATTATAAAGTTAATGCTCCCAAAACAAAAATCACTACACTTATCACAATCTCTATCTTGGGCATCCCAGATTATTCCTATCTTATTGTCTTCATCATAAATTATCATTATTTTAACCTTTTATTATTAGATTGACCTGGCATTTTCCTTAATTCTGACTTCACATCATTCTGTAACTTTAAAGGTGCGAACTTATCATTAGTAGCACCAGCCCAATGCCATCCAGAATCGCTATTTGAATCAGTAAACTGATGAATATTTCCCATTTCATCAATCGCAAATCTTTTATTACCAATTAATACTGACTTATTAAATAAATCCAAAGAATTTACTGGTTCAATCCCTGCGTTAGGTCTATTCCCCGCACCGCCCTTTGTATGTTTAGGATTTGATTGATAAATTAAATTATTAGCAGCCGTTATCGGTTCAGGGTGAGGAATCGCCGAAGTTTTCTTGATAATTCTAACATTACCAAAATTCGAACCGAGTGTTCCCGGCTCTACAATCACCTCATACTGCGCTAACGATTTAGCTTTATTAAGGATGCCTTGGGGGTTAATTTTAACGCCGGATAGCGCTCCCGCTATAGTATATCCTGCAAGGGTATAGCTCGCTAATTCTTCTGATTCCTCCTGATTAAACCCATAATTTTTATAGCCTTCTACATATCCCTCATACATAACTCGGACAATATTTGCTTCAGGTGTTGTACTATTCAACAAGTCGGCAATTTCCTGATAGCCTTGTTGTTTTTCTTTTGGCAAATGATAAGTTAGTGCCGTATAGGTTTCTTTTGCTGCAATAGCATCTTTCCTTGCCGCTGCACATTCTGCACTATATGCACTTCTACAAGCATCAAATAATGCTTTGTTTGTCGCCAAGTCTTCCTGAATGAGCTCATCTAATCGTTCCCTGCCTTTTTCTGTTAACTCACCTTTTGCTAACTGATTTAACAAATATGTTTTTTCTTGGTGTTTAGCGCTGTTTAAATAATTATTCTCAACCGCACTTTCCGCTATCGCTTGCCCTGTTGCAGCATTAACAAGTGCAGTTGTGCTATCCGTAGCTGTTCCGTCCGTTTGCGCTGTTATCGTTGCCGCCAATGCGCCAGTCAGGCTACTGAGGCTTGAGATATTAGCACGCTCCCGTTCGTTCAGTTCGCTTGCGCTTTTGCCGTAAATGTCGATATTTTCCGCCCTTAAGCTACCAGCGCTGAAGTTTATTATTCTAAATAAAATCGAATAAATTGCAGTTCATCATTAGAATCAAATTGAAATACAATAAATTTATTATTTAATTTATACGTCGTGATATCTACAGATTGGAGGCCTAAACTTACCATTAATTTTTCAACCTCTTTACTGTTTGATTCTTCTCTTAGTCCAAGGATGAGGTTTTTAACGTATAAATACGATTGAAAATCTTGTTGTTTTTTTATAAACAAAATTATACCTTTCAACATACTTTCCGCATCAAACTCAAATTCAACACCTGTATCTAAAAAGCGCCAACATTCACTTTCAACACCACTATTAGTTATCTTTTCATATCTAAATCCCGCATTCAAAAATCGAAATGCATCTAGGATATTATCATTCGGATTACTTTCACCCAATGCTTCAAAGAATACATGGATTCCTTCTTTTTTAGAAAGCGGCTCTTCTTGTGGAAGTTTCAAATCCTCCTGTTGATAACCTAATTCAAGCAAATGTTTTTTTGATTTATCCATCAATCTTTGTTTCGTGTAATTAATCGTGTGTTTTTTAAATCCACCGCTAATAAAATCCACTAATAAATAAACAAAAAAAGAAACAATAATATATTTTAAACCATAATAATGAATTAATAATACGTTAGATAAATAACCAGAAAAATCCATAGATATTAGATATGGAAAAAAAATGCCAATCTCAGTTATAACCAAGGTAACAATAAAGATCATTAGAATCCTTTCAAAATACTTATTTTTTAGGTCCATTAGAAATTTCCTTATTTACTTTATCAGTTATATAAGGAAGTTTTTGAATCCCCTCTGATAATATAGATGAAAGGATAGGATTTGTTACCTTACTACCCGCCCAAGTCCCCACTCCCGCTAATCCAGTATCATTTAAAGGATTACTGCCACTAGCTAAACTAACCCCCATCGAAATCCCCATATTGATTCTAATCGCATCTTTAACTCCCATCTGTGGAGTAATGCCTGCCGCCAAGCCTGCTCTGGCAAACTCATACCAATTAAAAGGCTGTTCACTGACTAATTGCAATGTACCATTAGCCCCCAATCCAATAGTAACATTACGAGCCAATACATTCTCTGTAACTTTTCCCGCAACCTTAGCAATATTTGATTCAACTATTGTTGAAGTTACGCCAATACCTTTCTAGCCCATACCTAATAGGCTTAACTCCCAATAAACCGGCTCTACGCCTAAATCCTGACCAAATGCAGCATAATTTACCTTATCCCTCAATTTCGCAATATTTAGATATGCTTGGGTTGCCTCTATTCCCTCATATGCATTTCCTTTACCATCTGTTCGTGTATTCATGATAAGTGCATCTGTTGTTCATTAACCGATAGCCCACTTTTCTTATTAAGCTTTTCTGATAATTTAAATAACGTTTCACTATCTTGTGCACCTAGTAAATTATTCTCAACCGCACTTTGCATGGTAAGCGTGATATAACAATATAAAATACATTAAAAAATTATTGGCAGATCTCTACATTATAGCTGTATTTTAATAAAGTATCTTTTTCTAAGTAAACAATAAAAACTGCATTTCCATTTTTACAGAAAAGATATTTTTTTCTTTTCACATAGCCATGCTCAATCAAAAAATCAACATTAGCAACACCATGGATATATATTTTAATCTCAAAGTATTTAAACAAATCAATGGAATAAATCTCACCCTTAAACTTGTTTTTAATCAAACTTAGAAATATCCCCCCCTCTCTTTTATTTTTATAATTATTTTGAATATTACCAGTAATAAAACCATACATAGCCAGAGCTGAAGATAAAATCAAAATTACATAAAATAATTTTACTTTCATTTCTTATCACCTGTAATTTGATTTGAGTATTCTCCTCCAATTGAAAAGCCACTACCCAATCCAATTCCAAATATTTGTTTAGTTGTGCCCGCTTTACCAATAGGTGGAGTCGAACCCACACTAACACAATAGACTCCGTAACACCCTTTACTGCTAAAGCTTGATCCAGATAATACTGAGTTGATTGTTTTCCCAACTTCAGGATTTTCTTTAACATATCTAAATAAATTATTCTCAACCGTACTTTCCGCTATCGCTTGCCCGGTTGCAACATTAACAAGTGCAGTTGTTCTATCCGTAGCTGTTCCATCTGCCTGTGCCGTCACCGTTGCCGCCAATGCGCCTGTCAGGCTGCTGAGGCTTGAGATATTAGCACGCTCCCGTTCGTTCAGTTCGCTTGCGCTTTTGCCGTAAATAGTCGTGGCAAGCAGTTCCGCTGTCGCTGCCGCCGCACCGCCCAACGCACTGCTGCCGTTAACTTGCGCTTCTACCGCACCTAAGATGCTATGAAGAATTAGGTTAGTGGTTTTGTCCATCTTGCCGTTTTCATCCGTCGTCGCATCCTTAATCGCTTGGTTTGCCAGCGGAGAAAGGGCGGTTGCCGTCAACTGTGCCGTGTTGCCGTTGGCTATCGCCAAGGTGATAACCTTGGTTGCCGTGTCAACCGCACGGTGATAGCTGCCACCGGTACCCCACGCCTTTGCTTCGCTGTCGGCTTGTGCATAGGCGGCAACCGCTTGCTCATAAGCCGCTTGATTACCGCTGTTTTTTGCCTGTTCTAAAGCTTGAGCTGCTTGTACTTTTGCTGCCTCTGCCGCTTTTCTTTGTTGGGCACTGTAGGCGCTCACGCCCGAGCTGATGTCCGCAACCGCACTTTGCATGGCTTTTTGTGTGCTGAGAGTTTTGTTTATATCCGTTAGCTGCGCCGTTTGTGGATTGACGTTGCCTGTTGTACTGTCACTGTTAATCCCTAACTCTGCCGCCGTCGTTTGAATCGGGCTGCTGTCTTTGTTTAAGATTATCGTACCTTCACTCAGCGTGGCTTGGGTTGTGCTGTTATCTCGGGTTTTGCTGACCATCGGCAAGCCGCCCGTCGGGCTGAAATCCGTCACTCGTTCCGGCTCGCCTTTGTCGTTTTTGATTACCTTGCCGTTTTCCTCCTTGTTCAAGTCCGAACTTGCGCTCACCCCAATGCTCGCACTCACCGCCTTGCTCTCACTGTGGTTTTCAATGTCCGTGAAGGTCAGTTGGTTGGTGGCAAGGCGATTTTTATCGGTTTGAGTACCGGTTATCGCCCCACCGTTCAGGTGAACATTCTTCGCTTCCACATCATAGTGCTCTTCGGCAAACAAACCGCTTTGTTGATTGACTTGGGTTCGGTTGGCACTGCCTTTTTGCGCACTCACATTGGCACTCGCCTCCCAAGCCGTGCCGAACGACACCTGCACCAGTCCGCCAACACCGCTAGCACTGCTGTGTTGCTGTTCGCTGTCTTGTAAACTGTTAATCGTCAGGTCGCCGCCAATCCGGGGTTGAATCTGTTTAACACCACTACTCTAAAGATTATTATAGATTAAACTTATTAACAAATGAGTATATTTTATTTATTAAAATTCGAAGAGCATTAATATCTATATTTATTTTAGTTATAACATCATCATAACTAAAAACCAAATATTCTCCACGCTTTCCTTTAAAAACATAAATTTCCAATCCAGAATCTCCCAACTCGGACACTTCTAACTCAACACCAATTTTTTTCGGATATTTTTTTTAAACTCACCATCTGGCATGATAT
>VDHG01000121.1 GCA_006228005.1 Testudinibacter crocodili | reverse complement strand
CAGCCACTTTGCGGCTGTAAGGATTAGACAACACTTTATGAAAGTTAAAACGCTCAATCTTGCAGCTAAAGTAGCGGGGCGATTATATATCGCCCCGAACCGCACTTTGTAAACGGGTCGATAGTTTAATCCGTCCAAGCCTTCCCAAAACTATTATCAATAAACGAAAAGGTCGGCATAAGCCGACCTTGTTTAACGTTTTTCTGTATTAACAGATGATTAGAAGAATACGCGTAAACCCAAGTTAACTGCGTTGTCTTTCCACACTGTATTTCCAGCTTGTTTACCTTTGATAGTGATACCTTCTAAGTATGTCACTACGTTTTTGTGGATTTTATAGTCAGCACCTAAGATAAAGCCGTTGAATTTAGTATCAGCTTCGTTCAGCGCTTTACCTTTACCCCATAACCATTCGCCATAAACTTTAGACGCATCAGTTACTTGATATTTCAAGCCCAACTCATACTCATTGATTTTGTAGTATTTAGTCAGGATAGCTTTACCGCCATCATCTTTCTTAACAACGCGGAAAGTTACACCCTGTGCTTTATCATCTGTTTTACGTTGGGAATAATCAAAACCAACAGCGAATTTATCATAGCTCACTCTCAAGCCTGAAGTGAAGCCTTTCTCTTTGTAGTTACCTTCAGCTAGTGTGCCACTAACAACAGTTGCGTCTGTAGAACGATTGTCTTGGCTGAAACCTACTGCAGCATCAATACCTAAATCACCGAATTTATTATTATATAATGCACCAACTACATAACCACGATTGTTATTTACCTTAACAACTTGTTTATTAACTTCTTTGGTTTTTGCAGAATTACCGAATAGATAGTCAACACCGAAGCTAAAGCCACCAAAGCTAGCTGAACGGAAGTGAGCTACTTTATCACCAGAATCCGTTACTTTGTTGATACCACCGAAGTTATAAGTAAAGTCAGATTGACCTAATTCATCACCAATGGTCAGTAATTTACCAAATGTTAATGTACCAACGCCTTCTTGTTTGAAACCAGCCCATAAGCGAGAAGTTTTAGTATCACTACTAAAATCTGGACGAATTTCTAATTGACCAACCGCACTTAAACCGTTGCCTAAATCTTGTGACGCATTAACCGTAATACGGGAACCGTTATTTAATAAATCAGTACGTTTGTCTTTGGCTTTTTGTAAAACTAAACGAACAGAACCGCCAACTTCTACTTTAGAACCGTCTTGGTCATAAACCACTGCTGCATTTGCGGAAGTTGCTGCTACCGCTGCTACTGCTAAAGCTACTAATGTCTTTTTCATGATAGTCTGCCTTTTTACTTTAATTTAAAATGAATTTATCTATGTTGCTAGTGCATAAATAAACGGAACTTAATTGAACTTTACATTAATTATGTTGTCCAACTCGGTTTTTAATTTCCGAGGTCATACTGACAGAATCCATTTTTCGTGTCAACCCTAGCTCTCCATTAGAAAATAAACAGCAATGCTATATATTTCAATACATTAAGATAAACGATTGCTCACCAGTGAGCATTTTACATACAAAAAAACCCTGCTTTTGGAGCGTTTTACTCATCGATAATTTTGTAAATCATGTTACACGAAAACATAAGATATTGATTTTAAACGAATAAAATCAATGAATGTTTTGAAAGCTATCAACAAATAAACACCAAAAGTAAAGTTCAACTTTTTTATGTGATCGAGATCATATTTCTGACAGAAAGATACTTTCCAATGTAATTTAGTATTTATGCTTTCCCTATCATGTTGCTACAACACAATAAATCAATAAAATTCTGCTCAGACTTTTAACAAATTGCTGTGATTAAAGTACCCTCTAACACTTGACCGATTGCTTCAACAAACATGAATATAATTACTATTAATAATGTTAATTTCATTTTTCTTTCTCCTTTGTTAGTTCACAAAGGAAAATTGTTGATTGTTGATTGTTGATTATTCTTTGACGGTGGGCAGTGGACTGTGTGGATTTGCCACCTCGTGCCCGCTGTCCTTGGGGATAGGGTTTGTAGCTGCAACAAAAAAGCCACCGTGCTTGGTGGCTTGGGGAGTTATGGTAAGAAGTCTGGGTCGAGGATTTCGTCGAGTGTCCAGATTGGGCTGGCTGGGAATGAGTTGACTGAGTGTCCTGTTTCTTTGGACGCAAAGCGAATAGCAGCGCCCCAGACTTGTTCAACAAACGCATCCTGTTTCATTTTGTATTTCAAAGATGGGGATACGACAAGTAGGTCACCTATATCCTCACGCTGAACATCGATTGTCAACCTCCAGCTAGTGCTTTGCAGTACTGGCTGATACTTCCACTTTAACAAGTGTGCAATTAACACTCTTAACCGACTACGTAACGCCGACAACTCACTTCTACCCATGCACTCTATCTCCTCAACCAAGTTTTCTAAGTCTAACTGGTTAAGCGCCCCCGATTTTAACAGACGCGCTTGTTCATTTACCCAACCATAAAAATCTTCGTTATATCCAATGCTCATACCCACTTCTCCTCTAGTAGTTATGCTTTTATAATGCCCCCTTTCGGGGGCATTGGTCAAGGGGTGGTTATAGTACCCAGCCCATGTCTTTTCTGATTTTGATTCTCGCAGCACGTTCTTCCGCCTCGCGTTTTTCTGCTTTCTTAATCGCATTCAACTTCGCACGTTCAACCAAAAACTCTGTTACACTACCATCCGTCCAGTCCTCAAAACGCTTTCCGTAGATAGTCAACGTTCTCTCATCCATTTCTCCGATTTTGAGATTTTTGACAAACTCGGTCACCTCAAAGCTGACTGTTGAAAGCTCTTTAGGGCATGAAAACCAGATTTCGTTCATGTTGATTGGCTCAATCTTGCAGATTTCTTTGTCTTTGAGTACTCTAGATCGGTTCATTTCACTCACCAGAGGTGGCAAGTGGTTGTTAATTGCAGTGTATAACATGTCTACCTTAAGGTTTAACTCACATGTGAGGCCGTATGCGTTAACAAATCCCAAATTCGACAACATGACTCCAGACGAAAAAGTGGCAGCGGGAGCTGCGAACTATTTCCAACCTCTTGAAGGTTTTCTGGGTACAAAACAATAGATGATTACCTCCCACTAACAAAGAAGCATTTAGTGAGTCTGGCTGCCACAGTAAAAAATAAACATTTAATCAATAGCAGAAAACTAACAAGTGCGGTTCGGGTGGATATATCATCACCCTCTATATTTATCCAAGCGTTTTAACCTTCATTAGAACATTGTCTAACCCTACAGCCGCAAAGTGGCTG
>VDHG01000120.1 GCA_006228005.1 Testudinibacter crocodili | reverse complement strand
TTGTCAGCATCTGTGAAGAGGCTAAATAACTTGCCAATGTCGGCATATATTCATTCCAAGCTTCACTGTTCGGCCCTAATTCAAATAATATTTTATTCATTGCCGGCAAAATACCCACATATATTTGACCATCAATCAAATAAGTACCACCAGCTTCAGTGAATCTGATTGTCGAGCTTAATACATGGTGCAGCCCAAATGGAATTAATAAGCGATTTAATGTCATATAGATGCCCGCACCAATATCCGGCGCCATCATAATACTTGATAATTTACTCATGCCGAAAGTAAACCAATCCCAGACAAAGGGAATCAATAATCCAATTGGAATCATCAATCCGATAGAAATAATAGCTACGGATTTTTTTCCACTAAAAAATGCAAAGGCTAACGGAAGTTGTAGCCGGTAGAATCGATCGGTTACCTTGGCGGCAAGTAATCCGGCAATAATCCCGCCTAAGGCTTCTATTTTTAAGGTATGAATTCCCAGCACCATTCCTTGTCCAACAAATGCCATATTCTCTTTGACTAATTCTCCGGATAATTTTAAATGGACATTCATTGAGA
>VDHG01000012.1 GCA_006228005.1 Testudinibacter crocodili | reverse complement strand
AGGGTCTGTTGATCTTTTAAGTATATTATTTGAGCTAAAACTAATCCTTTTAGCCTAGCACGGCAAAGCCGTACTAGGTTACGCATAGATCAGCCGCTTTGCGGCTGTTTCAGAGAGGCAAAGCCTCTCATCAATGCTTAACCGATTGCGACCGTAGGTCGCTGTCGGATAAAATCACACTCTTTTTGCTTGATTTATAAACACAAAAGATCAACAGACCCTATAAACAAACATCAACAGCCCCTAACTTGACATAAGAGATAACATTATGGATTTTCAATTTACCTGCGACTATCTTGGCAAACCGTTAGTACGCTGTAGCATGGATCACGAAGCGGTTGCCGCTTGGATTAATAGCGAAATTGATGGCGATTGGGCAAAGCTCGATGCTGTTTTTAACATTATTGAACAGGCAAAACAACATGCTGCACCGCACTTTGAACAGCGCCTTGAAGGTCGTGAGTTTTTTATTGTCGTCAATGCAGAAGAAGTGATGGTGCAAGCCAATAATTTGAGCTTCGCCTGCGATGATATGATAGAGGACGGTTTTGGCTATTACGATCAAGAAAGTTTGGCATTCTGCGGGCTGGAAGATTTTGAACGACTGCTGCTGCAATATCGGGATTTTATCAAAATAAAATAGCATTAATGCTATCAAAGCGAGAAAGTATTTTATTTTGAGTCGTATTCCACACTACCCTTTCTCGATAAGCATAAAATCAATCATTTTTCAAGACCAGAATGATACATTAGTTAAAAAATAAACAACTCTTCATTATTGAGTATAAAATAATCATTATTTTTAACAATTTTTGAAACATATTTAACCAAAATAAATTTATATTGTTGCCAAGATCACAAATTCAAAATTCCGCATTTGTATTTAATACCGCACTTCACTACTATTCGCGCCGTTGTAGAACGACTCTACAAGTCAAACGAATCACGTTAATTAAAATTAAGGATAATAAAAAAATGGACATAAGTGCTATTAAAGCCGACCCAGCCACCACAAAAAAATGGAATAAATTTGATTGCGCTTGGGTATTGAACCTTTTCGGAACTGCCGTCGGCGCTGGCGTTCTGTTTTTGCCGATAAATGCCGGTATGGGCGGATTCTGGCCGTTAGTCGTGATGGCGGTGATCGTCGGTCCGATGACCTATTTGGCACACCGTGGCTTAAGCCGTTTCGTGCTCTCATCCAAAAATCCCGGCAGCGACATTACTGAAGTGGTGGAAGAGCACTTTGGCAACACCGCCGGAAAATTGATAACCCTATTGTATTTCTTTGCTATTTTCCCAATTTTATTGATCTACGGTGTTGGTATCACCAATACCGTCATTTCCTTTATGGAAAACCAATTGATGATGACGGCTCCTCCACGGGCTATTTTGTCGGTAATCCTGATCGCTGCCTTGATTGCAGTGATGTTGATGGGCGAAAAATTCATGTTGAAAGTCACTGAATGGCTGGTCTATCCATTAGTATTGATCCTGTTTGCGCTGTCGTTATATCTGATTCCGGAATGGAATACCTCTGCGCTGCAACAAATCCCGACGGCCCAAGCCTTTTTTGGTACTTTATGGTTGACGATCCCGGTATTAGTCTTCTCTTTCAACCACTCTCCTGCTATCTCTGCTTTCAGCTTATCGCAACAACGGGAATATAAAGACTTCGCCAGCACCGAACAACACACCGGCAAAGTGCTGCGTGGCACTTCCGGGTTATTGCTGGTTTTTGTCATGTTGTTTGTATTTAGCTGTGTTTTAAGCCTGACCCCGGAAGACCTGGTGTTAGCCAAACAACAAAACATCTCGATTCTGTCATTCTTAGCCAATAAATTCGATAATCCGTATATCTCTTATTTCGGTCCATTAGTGGCTTTCTTAGCGATTACCAGCTCGTTCTTCGGTCACTATTTGGGTGCGCGTGAAGGTTTGGCTGGTTTGATTGTCAAAATGAATCGTGATGCCGGCAAAACCGCCATCAATCAGAAAAAACTGAACTATGGCACCGCACTTTTCTTCCTGATTTCACTGTGGATTGTAGCAACCATCAACCCAAGTATTTTAGGCTTAATCGAGTCCTTAGGTGGTCCTATTATTGCCATGATTCTGTTTATTATGCCGATGTATGCGATTCGCAAAGTGCCTGCGATGCAGCGCTATCGTGGAAAGTTCAGCAATGTTTTCGTTACGGTAATGGGCTTAATTGCGATTTCAGCCATTGTTTATGTCCTTTTCCGCTAACTAAAATCGGAGTATAATCACTATTTAACAAACCTCCGCTTAACTCGATTTAGGCGGAGGTTTCTGCATAATAAGAACAAGATTAGGTATCCTATGATTAGTGTGTTTGATATTTTTAAAATCGGTATCGGTCCGTCCAGCTCCCATACCGTCGGACCGATGAAAGCCGGAAAACAGTTCCTTGACGAATTGGCTCAGCAGCAACTGTTGGATAAAACCGATCAAATCAAAGTCGATGTTTACGGCTCACTGTCACTGACCGGTCGTGGACACAGCACCGACACTGCCGTAATTATGGGGTTAGCGGGCTATTTGCCGGAAAATGTCGATATTGAAGGAATTCCCGGATTTATCGACAATCTGAAACAAACCGCACTTTTGAATATTGCCTGCGGACAATATCAGGTTAAATTTGATGTGGAAAAAGATTTGCTGTTTCAGCGTCACTTTTTGCCCTTGCACGAAAACGGCATGACCATTCGGGCACTGCGCCAAGGCGAAGTAATCTACTCACAAACCTATTACTCGATTGGTGGCGGCTTTATCGTTGATGAAGCACATTTTAACCAAGTGGAAGACAACCCGATTCAAGTTCCTTTCCCGTACCGCAATGCCGCCGATATTCTGCAACATTGTAAAGACAACGGGCTATCAATCGCTGGTTTAATGCTAAAAAACGAAATTGCACTGCACGGCAAAAGTGCGGTCAACGACTACCTACAACGTATCTGGCAAACCATGTGGGACTGTATGCAACGCGGTTTGAATACCGAAGGACTACTGCCGGGACCGCTAAAAGTCACACGTCGCGCCACCGCACTTCGACATATGCTGGAGTCTAACAATAGTCTGTCGAACGATCCGATGAAGATTATCGACTGGGTGAATATGTTTGCCTTGGCAATCAACGAAGAGAATGCCGCTGGTGGACGCGTGGTGACCGCACCAACCAACGGTGCTTGTGGCATTGTTCCGGCGGTGTTGGCATATTATCAGCAATTTATTGCGCCATTGACCGAGGAGACCATTTCTCGCTATCTACTGACCGCAGGGATTATCGGTTCGTTGTATAAAATGAATGCCTCGATTTCCGGCGCAGAAGTTGGCTGTCAAGGCGAAGTCGGTGTTGCCTGCTCAATGGCTTCAGCAGGTTTGACCGAAATTTTGGGCGGCACGCCGGATCAAGTCTGCATTGCGGCTGAAATCGGGATGGAGCACAATTTGGGATTGACCTGTGACCCGGTCAACGGGCAAGTGCAAGTGCCGTGTATTGAACGCAATGCGATTGCCTCCGTTAAAGCAATCAACGCCAGCCGCATGGCACTGCGCCGCACTAGCAGCCCGTCGGTCAGTCTGGATAAAGTGATCGAAACCATGTACGAAACCGGCAAAGACATGAATTCCAAATACCGCGAAACCTCCACTGGGGGCTTAGCGATCAAAATCCTGCCTTGCGATTAATCCGCTAATAAATAACCGTAGCCCAATCCTCACTCGGCTACGGTTTTTCTTTGGGTTGTTAGCAAGCCACCATTCAGGCGAAAAAAATGACTATTGCTCTATTTTTAAACAAAGAAAGTACTTCCTCAATCAAAGCCGATACGCTTTATGCAAAGCAGCAATAAATATGGTATAAATAGGCAATGATATTGTTTTATAAGGTACTCAATTTATGTCCGAAAAGATCCACTACAACCCCGAATTAGTCGAAGAAATGCAGCTTTCTTCCAGTTTGGAAGATCTCAAAACCATTCAAGATTTTCTGCGTTGGATGTACAGCTATTTTAATGCGTCCGATATTTTTTACGGACACGGGCAAGATAATGCATGGGACGAGGCGGTGCAATTGACGTTGTCGGTGCTGCACCTGCCACAAGATGTGCCGACCGCACTTTACAGCTCCAATCTGACTTATTATGAAAAACAAAAACTGTTCCATGCCGCAATTCAACGGGTCGGCACTCGCACCCCAATCGCTTATTTAACCCACAATGCGTGGTTTTGTGGGCTAGAGTTTTATGTAGACGAACGGGTGATTATTCCACGTTCACCGATCGGCGAACTGATTCAAGATGGTTTCACCGGTTTATTGAAAGATGAACCGAAACGTATTTTGGATATGTGTACTGGCAGTGGCTGCATTGCCATTGCCTGCGCTGCAAGATTCCCACAGGCGGAAATCGATGCTATCGATCTTTCACCCGATGCACTACAAGTGACCGAAATCAATATCGAACGACATAACGCACTGCACCGAGTGTTCCCGATTCAATCCGATCTGTTTTCTGCCTTACCACCGGATCAATACAACCTGATCGTCTCTAATCCGCCCTATGTCGACGAAGAAGATCTGCAACAAATGCCAGCAGAATTTTATCATGAACCAACGATGGCGCTGGAAGCCGGACAGGACGGTTTGATTTTGGTGAAACGCATTTTGGCGCATGCGGCAGATTATTTAAGCGATAATGGTGTTTTTGTGTGCGAAGTGGGCAATAGCATGGTGCATTTGATCGAACAATTTCCGACTGTCGCCTTTAACTGGATTCAATTTAAACAAGGTGGAGACGGCGTGTTTTCACTGACTAAAGCACAGCTGCTCGCCAATGCAGCACTGTTTGAAGCCTATAAGTCGTCGGCTTTCTCCATCATCAGCAACCGAACAGCAAGTTCGGATAGAGAGTGAGTTTGCTAAATATAATTGCTATAATCACTACCGTTTTTTCTTGTTGCAGGACGTTTTATGCCCGTTAATTTTATTAAAATCTTCCAAGACAGTTGGAATTTCATTCTGAACCAACGCCAAATGGCACTGTTTTTTCTGCTACTATTGGTTATTGATAATGTATTTTTCCGTTATTTACTCAATGGTATTGATCCCCAATCAGAAGGTGACGGCAGCACTTTTTTGATGTTGACCATTGCCGGACAAGTGGTCAATTCTCTGTTGATTCTGTGGTTTCTCAGCATGATTACCTTTATCAGCCAGCAAAAACCCGCCAATCTCAGCAATGCCTTTGCCTATGCGGTGAAAAAAACACCAATCTTTTTATTACTGAATTTTATCATCGTAATACCTTTTAGTTTGGCAGCAGCCAGCTATGTCGCTACCGGTGGTGGATCGCTCTTCGCCCTGCCTTCGGTGCTGATCGGTTGCTATCTGTTTATTCGTTTATGTCTGGCGCCTTACGCCTACGTATTAGAAAACAGCACTTTCTCCCAAGCCTTGAAGCTGGTCTGGCTCAATGGAAGCGGCAAACGTATCCTGCCCCTGTTTTTGTTCAGCTTATTGGTCTATCTGCTCCCTTTAATTATCACCTTGCAATTAGCACCATTGGCTAGCTCGATAGTGATGACGCTGATTGTTGCCACCGTCAGTGCTGCCATCAGTGTGTTTACATTGGTGTTTACCTATCGCTTCTACCAGCTATTTATTGATAAAAATATCCTACGGACGTTTCAATGAAACAATTACTCGAATTTATCCCTTTAATTCTTTTTTTTGCCGCCTACAAACTTTACGGCATTCAGGCTGGTGCGATCGCCTTGATTGCCGCCACGGTAATTCAGATGGTTTTGCTGAAACTCAAATTCGGCGGTATTGAAAAACAACAAAAAATTATGGCAGCAGCGGTGATTTTCTTTGGGCTACTGACGGTCTATTTCAATGATCTGGAGTTTTTGAAATGGAAAGTCACCATCGTTTACGCTATTTTTGCCCTTGCGCTATTGATCAGCCAATACGGTTTCAAAAAACCTTTGGTCAAAAGCCTGTTAGGCAAAGAGATCAGCTTGCCACAAACCGTGTGGAACAAGCTTAACTTGGGTTGGGCGCTGTTTTTTGTGCTATGTATGTTGGTGAACCTGTATATCAGTCACTATATGTCCGATGATGCTTGGGCGACCTTTAAAGTATTTGGTGTCATCGGCATGACCTTAGTTGCCACCGTGATCACCGGCGTTTATCTGTACCGCCACTTGCCGAAAGATCAGCAACCACACAACACTAACCATCAGGATCAAGAATAAATTATGGGACACGAATTTGTTGAAACCGCACTTGGTGCAAATCCAGGGCGTGTATCGAAAGGACGACTGCTACTGCGTACCCTTGCAATGCCCTCCGATACCAACGCCAACGGCGATATTTTTGGTGGCTGGATTATGTCACAAATGGATATCGGCGGTGCCATCATGGCGAAAGAAATCGCTCAAGGGCGGGTGGTCACGGTATCGGTCGATAAAATTAATTTTATTCGTCCAGTGTCGGTCGGCGATGTGATCTGCTGTTACGGGCGCTGCATCAAAGTCGGCAATAGCTCGTTGAAAATCGAAGTCGAAGTTTGGGTTAAAAAGGTCTCGACCGAACCGTTTAACGAGCGTTATTGCGTCACCGATGCAGTGTTTACCTTTGTTGCGATTGACCAAAACGGTCGTCCGAAAGCGATTCCGAAAGAGAATAATGCCGAATTGGATAAAGCGATGTTTGAATTACAAGAATATTATCAACTTCAAGGTGACAATAATCTAAAAAACAATGATCAAAGAAACAATATATAAAAGGAGAAAAATCATGTATTACGTTATTTTTGCACAAGACAAACCCGACACACTGCAACAACGCTTAGCCGTGCGCGAACAACATTTGGCGCGTCTGACCGCACTGCAAAGTGAAGATCGTCTGTTAGTCGCCGGCCCGAACCCAGCTATTGACGACGAAAATCCGGGCGAAGCCGGTTTCAGCGGTTCTACCGTGATTGCACGTTTCGACAGTTTGCAGCAGGCACAACAGTGGGCGGCTGCCGATCCCTACGTTGCCGCTGGTGTATATGGCGAGGTGATTGTCAAACCGTTTAAACGTGTATTCTAAACCGCACTTTGCGATAAAATATTTTATACGCAAACAAAAATACAGGTTTTGCCCCCGATGAGGCAAAACCTGTACTTTAAAAGTGCGGTTCTACCAATTCTCTTTTGGCAGAAACCCCGCAAAATTAGAATTTATAACCTAAACCGATGAAATAAACCATCGGATCCAGCGTCACATCAGCTCTTTGTTCCTTGCCCCCTAATTTAAAGGTAGCTTTAGTTTTAATTTTTGCATACCAAACTGAAGTATTTAAATACAGATTATCCGTTAAACCGATATCCACCCCGGCATTCACAATGGCGCCCCAAGAATCTTTTAATTTCAGATCAGTAACTCCTGCCAATGTCTCTTTTTCACTAAAGAAAGTAGTATAGTTGATACCTGCCCCCAAGTATGGACGAGCTTTGGTATTTTTATCCAAAAAATAGTATTGCAGATATAAACTTGGCGGCAAATGCTTAACTTTAGCCGTCTTTCCATATACAGGTAATGATAGCTCGTGACTAAAAGGCGTTGCTGCCAATAACTCCACCCCTAGGTTGTCGGTGATCATATAAGTTCCGGTCAACCCCAACTGAGCATTGCTATTTACATTAAAATCATATTGTAACGTATTACCAGAATGATTTTTAGTCGATGCATCAGGCACGACCAAAATCGGACCACCACGCACAATCACATCACCAGCTTGATGTGCCAACGCCGACCCACTCACTAATACTGCTGCTGTCACTAATGCTAACGTTGTTTTTTTCATTTTGGATTCCTCTATAAATGGTTACTTTATAATTTTACTTTCGGTCTATGCCGGAAGTGCTACCACTATACCCATAATTAGGTACGCAAACTGTGACCTAAATCAAATTTAAATTTTTTAATAAAAATAAAATATTGATTTACGCTTTTGCTAACAGACCAGCAACAACCAAACCTTTTGATCTAACCCCAAAACACCATAAATTTGTTTATTTTTTATACTTTAATAAGATTATTCACTCAAACTATAAGATTATAAGGCAATTATATTTGCATCATGCGAATTGAAACTGCTCACAGATAGTACAGGATGAAAGAAAAAACAGAAAATAACAAAGTGCGGTTTGTCAATTAAACCGCACTTTGTCGTATCAGATAACAATAAATTATGCTGACAATGTCTGCAATTGTGAAAGTGATGGGGCGTAGTAATAACTGCCGCTGATTGCTTGGGTGAAACCGAGCATGCGGTCAGTTTTGTTGTCCAATTCGCCGAACATGCTTAACAACTGCTGTTCGATATTGTGCAAGCAGGCGCAATAGCTGATGAAATATAGTCCTTGCGCACCGCTGACTTTGCCGTATGGCAGGCTTTGGCGCACCAATTTCAAACCGACACCGTTTTCTTTCAAATCGACTCGTCCGACATGAGACGTTTCCGGCACATCTTCCAGTTCTTCACTTTCCACTTTGGTTCTGCCAAACACACTTTCTTGTTTGGAAACCGATAATTTTTGCCATTTATCCAGCTGGTGTTCATAGCGCTGCGTCAATACATAGCTGCCACCTTGGTCGATGCCGTCAGCCACCAGCGCCACTTGCGCACGTGCTTCTGCGCCTTGCGGATTCTCAGTGCCGTCGATAAAACCGGTCAGATCACGTTCTTCGATCCAGCGGAAACCATGCGTCTCTTCTTCCACCTGCACCGCCTCACCAAACACTGCCATTGCCATTTGTCCGGCAGAAAAACTGACATCCACTCGTAGCGATTGAATGTGAATCAGCATATCCCGTTGTGTCGCCGGAGCACTCAAGTTGCCTTTGCCTAAGGTAACAAATGGTTTCAGCGCGACCGCACTTTGCGGTTCGGCAAGTTGTTTCCAGATCGGATCACCAAATGCGATCACCGCGCCCAATTTAGCGTCGGGATAATTTTGCTGCAAGGCTTCCAGTTGGGTCAAAAAGCTGGCACAGCCTTGTTTGACCTTTGCCAAATCCGTGATAGTCAGTTCCAAAAACAATCCGGAACGGCAGTGTTCCGGCAAAATTCCACTCTGCGCATTGGTTATTGCAGAGGTTGTTACAGCAGACATAAAAACTCCTCTTGTATATTTTTCATAATTGATTAATTAGTGATTTATTGACCTGCGTTGTACATCACCGCACTTTGGATCGCCTTTGGCAAAATCCGGTTTAAATCACCTGAATCAGTGGTGCGGTGCTGCTTTCTCGCTGGCGCAACTGCCCGATTTTAAACAGTTCAACTCCATTTTCTGCTGCCAACGCCTGCACTTGTGCAACCGCTTGCGGTTTCACCGCAATCAGCAAGCCGCCGGAAGTTTGCGGATCGCACAGCACCGCTTGTTGCAACTCGCTCATTGGCGCCACCAGATGACCGTAGCTGTCAAAATTGCGTTTGTTACCACCCGGAATGCAGCCTTTTTCAATATAGTATGTCACGCCGTCCAGTAAGCGCACCTTGTCAAATTCCACTTCGGCTGCCAAATTCGAACCTTGACAAATTTCCGATAAATGCCCTAACAGCCCAAAACCGGTGACATCGGTCATGGCGGTAATGCCCTCAATTTCGGAAAATTCAGCCCCAATACGGTTCAATTGGCACATCACTTGTGCCGCCAACTGCTCGTGTTCAGGCTTTAATTTGCCTTTCTTCTCAGCGGTGGTTAAAATGCCGATTCCCAGCGGTTTGGTTAAATACAGTTCACAATCGGCTTGCGCTTGATTATTACGCTTCAGGCGTTTGGTGTTCACAATGCCGGTGACCGCCAAGCCGAAAATCGGCTCCGGCGCATCGATCGAATGCCCACCCGCCAGTGAAATCCCGGCTTCTTGGCAAGCCGTGCGACCGCCATCAACAATGCGTCTTGCTACGTCCGGTGGCAGTTTGCTGATCGGAAAACCCAAAATTGCAATCGCCATAATCGGTTTGCCGCCCATCGCATAGATATCGCTGATGGCATTGGTAGCAGCAATGCGCCCAAAAGTAAAAGCATCATCCACAATTGGCATAAAAAAATCGGTGGTGCTGATAATACCGATGTCGTTGCCGATATCATACACCGCTGCGTCATCTCGGCTCTCATTGCCGACCAGCAAGTGCGGATCGAGAAATTTTTCCATTTCGGTATGCAAAATCTGATCCAACACTTTTGGCGAAATTTTACAGCCGCAGCCAGCGCCGTGGCTGTATTGGGTCAGACGAATCACCTCTGTGACGACACGGTTGAAATCTTGCTCGGTGGCATCAATTGTCTCATTCATCCTCTATTTCTCCTCTGCTTATTCTCTGCTGTAATGCGGAACATTGTACTCTATCTTAATCAAAACGGGGGTAAAGTGCGGTATTTTTTTAGTTGAATCCCCGATTTTGTTTAAATAAAAAACAAACTTTCCGCTTTAACGTTTATTTAACGTGATAATTCTCGTAATTTTACATTTTGCTTATTTACAAACTAAAATTTTGTGGAAGAATGAATTTCTATTCAATTTTTTGAAATAGAAATTCAAAACACAACATCTATAAGGAGTACGTGACTATGACATTCAAACTCTCTCAACTTCATACCGCACTTGCTGTTGCTTTGCTGGCAGGTAGCTCTGCTTTTGCTGCCAATGTACCTGCCGGAACCGAATTGGCCGCAAAACAAGAATTGGTTTATAACATCTCAACCAACCCGGCAACACTGGATCCGGCTAAAATGGAAGGCGATGTTGAAGGGCAATATGCCCGCCAACTGTTTGAAGGCTTGGTCACCTCCGATGAGCAAGGGCATATTTTGCCTGGTGTTGCCAAATCTTGGGAGCACTCTGATGATTTCAAAACCTGGACTTTCCATCTGCGTGACAATGCCAAATGGTCAAACGGCGATCCGGTCACCGCTCAGGACTTCGTCTATAGCTGGCAACGCTTGGTTGACCCCAAAACTGCTGCGCCGTACTCTACTTATCTGAAATACCTGACCTTGCAAAATGCCGGTGAGATTACCGAAGGTAAAAAAGCACCGGATACGCTGGGCGTGAAAGCCTTAGATGATCACACGCTGCAACTGACACTGGATGCTTCGATTCCTTATGCTGACAAATTAGTTGAGCACTATGTGCTATTTCCGGTACACAAAGCCACGATTGAAAAATTCGGTGACCAGTGGACCAAAGCAGAAAATATTGTCGGTAACGGTGCCTTTAAGCTAGATAAATTGATTGTCAACGAAAAAAGCGAGCTGTCGCCTAATCCAAACTATTGGGACGCCGCCAACACCGTGCTGACCAAAGTGACTTTGCTGCCGATTGAATCTTCCACCACCGATATCAACCGCTATCGTGCCGGTGAAATTGATGTGACCGGCAAAGAGATTCCGCCTGAAATGTTCTCTAGATTAAAACAAGATCTTCCGAATGAGTTACATGTCAGCCCAATTTTATGTACCTATGTGTATGAAATCAATACTAAAAAAGCACCATTTGATGACGTGAGAGTGCGTCAAGCCCTGAGTCTGGCGCTGGATCGCAATATCATCACCGACAAAGTGATCGCACAAGGTCAAGTGCCTGCCTATCACTTCACCCCGCCGTATATCAATGGCGGTGAAAAACTGACTAATCCAGAATGGGCAACATGGCCACAAGCCAAACGCAACGAAGAAGCGATAAAATTGTTGGCTGAAGCCGGTTTTACTAAACAAAAACCGTTAGACTTCAGTATTCTGTACAACACATCGGAAAATCATAAGAAAATTGCAATTGCTGCATCTTCGATTTGGAAACAAAATCTAGGCGGCGCTGTAAATGCGAAAATGGAAAACCAAGAGTGGAAAACCTATTTAGATTCACGCCACAACGGTGCTTATGATGTTGCCCGTGCCGGCTGGTGTTCTGACTATAACGAAGCCACTTCGTTCTTGAACTACTTCCTGTCCGACAGCAGCAACAATACTGCGTTTTACAAAAATCCGGAATATGATGCTGTGGTAAAACACGCACAATTGGCGGACACTGAAGAACAACGTCAACAAGATTATGCCAAAGCTGAAACTTTCTTCAGCAATGACGTGCCGTCAGTGCCGGTGTATCACTATGTTCAGCCTCGCCTGATCAAACCGTATGTGAAAGGCTATGCTTCCGCTCATCCGGGACAAAACTACTATCTGAAAGATGTTTATTTAATCAAGCAATAACCGTCCGCCCCGTTCGAATAGCTCTCGAATGGGGCTTGGTTAACGCTATTAGATTCCATATCGAAAGTGCGGTAGAATGCTGACCGCACTTTTAACTGATAAACGATTTACTTTTAGATTATTATTATGCTGACACTCATTCTTCGCCGAATTTTACAGGCGATTCCGACACTATTTGTGTTGATCACGCTCTCTTTCTTTATGATGCGGCTGGCACCGGGCAGCCCGTTTTCCAGCGAAAAAAATTATCCGCCAGAAGTGATGGCAAATATTGAAGCCAAATACCATTTGGACAAGCCGATTCATACGCAATATCTGCTCTATTTAAAAAATTTAGCGCACGGCGATTTTGGCCCCTCGTTCAAATATAAAGATTTCACCGTTAATCAACTGGTAGCACAGGCGTTTCCGGTTTCGTTGAAACTGGGTTTTTCTGCGTTTTTGATTGCCCTGACATTGGGCATCACTGCCGGTACTATTGCCGCGATTAGGCAAAACAAATGGATCGATTACCTGATTATGACCTTTGCCATGACTGGGGTGGTGATCCCCAGTTTCGTGGTGGCGCCGCTGTTGGTGCTGATCTTTTCCATCACCCTGAAATGGCTGCCGGGCGGCGGCTGGAACGGCGGTATGCTGATCAATATGCTGATGCCGATGACCGCACTTTCACTCTCTTACATTGCCAGCATTGCGCGGATCACCCGCGGCTCGATGATTGAAGTGCTGCACTCTAATTTTATCCGCACCGCTAAAGCCAAAGGCTTGCCGGCACATCGGATTATTCTTAAGCATGCACTGCGTCCGGCGCTGCTGCCGGTAATCTCCTACATGGGCCCGGCGTTTGTCGGAATCATTACCGGTTCAATGGTGATCGAAAGCATTTTCGGCTTGCCGGGCATCGGGCAACTGTTTGTCAATGGTGCGCTGAATCGAGACTACTCCTTGGTGCTCAGCCTGACCATTTTGGTTGGTGCGTTGACCATCACCTTTAATGCGGTTGTGGATATTTTATATGCCGTAATCGATCCGAAAATTCGCTATTAAGGGAACGCTGTACTATGTTAATTAAACAACAAAATACCGACATGGTCGAAAAATTCGCCAATAATTTGGCACAACAAGAAGTGGAAGGACGCAGCCTGTGGCAAGATGCCAAACGCCGTTTCTTCCATAACCGAGCCGCATTAGTCAGCCTGTTTATTTTGTCGCTGATCACCTTATTTGTGATTTTTGCGCCGATGCTGATGCCATTTCCGTTTGACGAAACCGATTGGAATATGATGTCCGCGCCACCGGATATTGAAAGTATGCACTATTTTGGCACTGACTCTTCTGGGCGTGATTTATTGGTACGGGTTGCCATCGGTGGACGAATTTCGCTGCTGGTTGGGGTTGCCGGCGCATTAATTGCCGTATTGGTCGGCACGCTGTACGGCGCAACATCGGGCTATGTCGGCGGCAAAACCGATGCGGTGATGATGCGGATTTTAGAAATTCTTAACTCTTTTCCGTTTATGTTCTTTGTGATCTTGCTGGTCACCTTTTTTGGGCAGAATATTCTGTTGATCTTCGTTGCCATCGGTATGGTGTCGTGGCTGGACATGGCGCGGATCGTGCGTGGACAAACCTTAAGCCTGAAACGCAAAGAGTTTGTTGAAGCCGCTATTGTCTGTGGCGTGCCGACCCGTCAGATTATCTGGCGCCATATCGTGCCGAATGTATTGGGCGTGGTAGTGGTGTATGCTTCGCTGTTGGTGCCCGGGATGATTTTATTTGAATCTTTCCTCAGCTTCTTGGGCTTAGGTACGCAGGAACCGCTGAGCAGTTGGGGAGGCTTGCTTAATGACGGCGCACGTTCGATGGAATATATGCCATGGCTGTTGATTTTTCCAGCGCTATTTTTGGTGACAACCCTGTTCTGTTTTAATTTTATCGGCGATGGTCTACGTGATGCCCTCGACCCTAAAGATCGTTAAGGAAAGATGATGACAAAATCCAATTTATTACTTGATGTCAACGATCTGCGTGTCATTTTCAAAACCCATGACGGCGATGTGACTGCGGTCAACAATTTAACCTTTGCGCTGCAAGCCGGGCAAACGCTGGGGATTGTCGGCGAATCCGGCTCCGGCAAGTCACAAACTGCTTTTGCCTTAATGGGGTTGCTCGCTGACAACGGGCGAGTTGAAGGTTCTGCCAAATTCAACGGCGAAGAGATTCTGAATCTGCCGAAAAAAGCGCTAAATCGGCTGCGTGCCGAGCAGATTGCGATGATTTTCCAAGATCCGATGACGTCACTGAATCCTTACATGAAAGTCAAAGAGCAGTTGATGGAAGTGCTGATGCTGCATAAAGGGCTTGATCGCAAAACAGCTTATCTTGAATCGTTGGCAATGTTGGACGCGGTGAAAATGCCGGAAGCCAAAAAACGCATGGAGATGTATCCACACGAATTTTCAGGCGGTATGCGGCAACGGGTGATGATTGCGATGGCGCTGTTGTGTCGCCCAAAACTGTTGATTGCCGATGAACCGACCACCGCACTTGATGTGACCGTGCAGGCGCAAATTATGTCGCTGTTAAACGATCTGAAACAGGAGTTTAACACGGCGATTATCATGATCACTCACGACTTGGGGGTGGTTGCCGGTATTTGTGACAATGTGTTGGTGATGTATGCCGGACGCACCATGGAATATGGCTCTGCCGAACAAATTTTCTATCAGCCGACCCATCCGTACTCCATCGGGTTGATCAACGCAGTGCCCAAACTCAATGAAGAGTCGAATACCTTGATTACGATTCCGGGCAATCCGCCGAATCTATTAAATCTGCCGCAAGGCTGCCCGTTTCAGCCACGCTGTCGGCATGCCACCGCACAATGTGTGCAAGCGCCACCGTTACGCCGCTTTGACGGCAATCGCCTGCGGGCTTGTTATATTCCGATTGCGGAAATGTAGTGGAGCAACCGATGCAACTTGAAAATAACAACAATTTATTGCTCGAAGTGGACAATCTAAGCGTTCATTTCAAAATTAAAAAAGACAAAAGTGCGCTTTTCAGCAAAGCACAAACGCTGAAAGCCGTGAATCAGGTGTCGTTCAAACTCTATCAGGGCGAAACACTGGGCGTGGTCGGCGAATCCGGTTGTGGCAAGTCCACCTTGGCTCGTGCTATTATCGGCTTGGTGAAATCCGCCGGCGGCAAAATGCTATGGCTGGGGAAAGATTTAAGCAGCCAAAACAGCAAACAATGGAAAGCATTGCGCAACGATATTCAGATGATTTTTCAGGATCCGTTGGCATCGCTTGACCCGCGTATGACCATCGGCGATATTATTGCCGAGCCGTTAAAGGTTTACCAACCGCACTTGAAGCGCCAAGAAATTAAGCAACGGGTGCAGAATATGATGGCGAAGGTCGGGTTGTTGCCAAATCTGATCAATCGCTATCCGCACGAATTTTCCGGCGGGCAATGCCAGCGGATTGGTATTGCCCGTGCCCTGATTATCGAACCAAAACTGATCATCTGTGACGAACCCGTGTCAGCATTGGACGTTTCAATCCAAGCACAGGTCGTCAATCTGCTGAAATCGTTGCAACAAGAGATGGGGCTTTCTCTGATTTTTATCGCCCACGATCTGTCGGTGATCAAGCATATTTCCGATCGCGTATTGGTGATGTATTTGGGCAATGCGGTGGAGCTGGGTGATTATCGTTCAGTTTTCCAACATACCAAGCACCCTTATACCAAAGCGTTGATGTCTGCGGTGCCGATTCCCGATCCGAAGCTGGAACGCACTAAGCAGATTCAGCTGTTGGAAGGCGATTTGCCTTCGCCGATTAATCCGCCGTCCGGCTGCGTGTTCCGTACCCGCTGCCCGATTGCCGATAGCCACTGCACGTTGGATAAGCCGTTATTACTCGGCGAACCACAGCATTTGGTAGCCTGCTTTAAGGTCTAAGCCCTGCACCGCACTTTGATACTGTGCAAGCAGCAAAGTGCGGTCAGCAATATGGAAATCTATGCAGCATAAACGACCGGTTCTACAAGACATCGCCAATCATCTCGGCATCACCAAAATGACCGTGAGCCGCTATCTGCGTGATCCTAAAACCGTCGCACCTGCCACGCGAGAGAAAATCGCTGCTGCAATCGAACAGTTTGGCTATATTCCCAATGTTGCCTCACGCATTATGTCGAGCGCCAAAAGCCATGCCATCGGTGTGTTAGTGCCCTCGCTGACCAACCAGGTGTTTGCCGATGTGATCAAAGGCATTGAATCGGTAACCGAGCTGTCGGGCTACCAAACGATGTTGGCACATTTTGGTTACTCACCGGAAATTGAAGAGCAACGGATTCGTTCGCTACTCTCGTATAATGTTGATGCGCTGATTCTGTCAGAAAACGTGCACAGCAAACAGGCACTGAAAATGCTGCAAGTCGCCAATATTCCGATTATCGAAATCATGGATCTGAAGCACAGCAAACCGGTGGCACAAGCGGTCGGTTTTGATAACCGTTTAGCATCACAGCAGATGACCGAAGTTATGATTCAGCAAGGGCGCAAAAATATTGTCTATTTTGCCGCACGCATGGATCAGCGTACCTTACAGAAAATTGAGGGCTATGAAAAAGCGATGCAACAACACCAGCTGCAACCCTATAAGCTGCTGACTGAACAAGCATCATCATTCAGCTTAGGCGCACAGCAGTTGCGGCAAATTATCGCACAGCGCCCAAATACCGACGGCATTTTATGCACCAATGACGACTTGGCAATCGGTGCGGTATTCGAATGCCAACGACAAGGTATTCCGATCTCACAACGCATCGCTATCGCCGGTTTTCACGGTCACAACGTCGGGCAAGCGATGACGCCACAGCTCGCCTCAATCATTACCCCTCGCTTTGAAATCGGCAAAATTGCCGCCCAAGAAATCATCGACCGCCTAAACGGCATCGCCATTGCGCAGGAAATTATTGATACCGGCTTTAAAATTCATTTAGGTGAGAGTTTATAAGCGCAGTGTCACTGTCATTTTACTGAGAAAATCTTCAAATTATCCCTGTAGATAAGTCAAAATAACGATTGACTTATAAGTTTCAGCTTATAAAATAATTATAAGCTGAAACTTATCGAATGGAATGATGAAAAATATAGTCCACTGGGTAGTAATTACTACTGAGCGTTTTGATACATGGTTACTAGCGCAAGATGAAGATACTCAAGATAGCGTGCTCGCTTACCTTCACCTCTTAAAGAACGAAGGGCATAAGTTATCGCGACCTTACGCTGATACTATCAAAGGTTCTAAATATGCTAATATGAAAGAATTGCGTATTCAACATCAGGGATCACCACTTCGAGCATTTTTTGCATTCGATCCGCTTCGTCAAGCAATTGTGTTGTGTGCTGGCGATAAAAGTAATGATAAACGATTTTACGAAAAAATGATCCGTATCGCAGATAACGAATTCACCAATTACTTGAAAATGCTAGAGAAATAATATGAAAAAATATATTACATTAGATGAAATAATGGCGAGATTGCCAGCTGAACGCCAAGCTAAAATTCATGAGAAAGCACAAGAATTAATCCTTGAAGTTGGTCTATCCCAATTGCGTGAAGAACTGGAGCTTTCTCAAAAGGACTTGGCGCAAACGCTTGGAATATCTCAACCTGCGGTCGCTCAAATTGAACAACGAGGCAATGAATTAAAACTTTCCACTTTAAAACGTTATGTTGAAACAATGGGGGGTAAACTCAGCCTTTCGGTCGAAATGCCAACAGGAAATAGTCACATTTTTCATATTTAGTCATTGAATATTAATAAAAATTTGCCCCTAGTCAGTTGGTTATTAAATCAACTTTTTAGGGGCAGATTTTGATAGCTATCAACCGAACAGAACTTAGGCTTTATTTTCCGGATTCTGGTCATCGTCACTGTCAGAGATGATTTCCTCTTCCAACTCCGTTGGTTTTTTTACCTCATCCGCTTTAGCCTGCTCCTTTGTAGCTTGATCCTTTGTAGCTTGCTCTGATTTAGCTTTAGTATCTGCTTTTTCATCACCTTCCCAGCCCGGTGGTGGCGTGACTTCACGACGTTCCATCAACTGGCGAATCTGCTCTTCTTCGATGGTTTCATATTTCATCAACGCATCTTTCATCGCGTGTAAAATATCCATATTGTCCAACAGAATCTGTCTGGCACGCTGATAGTTACGCTCGACAATTTGACGGACTTCTTCATCAATCAAATGAGCGGTTTCGTCAGACATATGTTTGGCTTTCGCCATTGAGCGTCCCAAAAAGACTTCACCATCATCTTCAGCATATAAAATCGGCCCCAATTTATCGGAGAAGCCCCATTCAGTGACCATTTTGCGCGCAATATTAGTGGCAACTTTAATATCGTTCGAAGCACCGGTAGAGATATTTTCCTCGCCATAAATCAGATCTTCTGCCAAGCGGCCGGAATACAGCGTCGACAGCTTACTTTCCAATTGCTTGTGGCTGATACTGACTTGATCCCCTTCCGGCAAGAAGAAGGTTACCCCTAGCGCCCGTCCACGTGGAATGATGGTGACTTTATGCACCGGATCGTGTTCCGGCACTAAATAACCGACAATCGCATGGCCTGCTTCATGATAAGCCGTCGATTCTTTCTGTTTCTCGGTCATGATCATGGTGCGACGTTCCGGCCCCATGTTGATTTTATCTTTGGCTTTTTCAAACTCGACCATGGTCACGATACGTTTATTGTGACGTGCCGCAAACAGCGCCGCTTCGTTAACTAAGTTCGCCAAATCTGCCCCGGAATAACCCGGTGTACCCCGTGCAATCACCATTGGGTCGACATCCGGTGAGACCGGTACTTTACGCATATGCACTTTCAAAATATGTTCACGTCCACGCACATCCGGCAGACCGACGGTCACTTGACGGTCAAAACGTCCCGGACGGGTCAATGCCGGATCCAGCACGTCTGGACGGTTGGTCGCAGCAATCACGATAACGCCGGAATTACCTTCAAAACCGTCCATTTCGACCAACATTTGGTTTAACGTTTGTTCACGTTCATCGTGTCCGCCACCCAAACCAGCGCCACGTTGGCGTCCGACCGCATCGATTTCATCGATAAAAATCAAGCAAGGTGCGGCTTTTTTAGCTTGTTCAAACATATCACGCACCCGTGATGCGCCGACCCCGACAAACATTTCGACAAAGTCCGAACCGGAAATCGTGAAAAACGGCACTTTTGCTTCGCCGGCGATCGCTTTTGCCAGCAAGGTTTTACCGGTTCCCGGTGGCCCGACCATCAAAATGCCTTTCGGAATTTTACCGCCCAATTTTTGGAATTTACTCGGATCGCGCAAGAAATCGACGACTTCACCAACCTCTTCTTTCGCTTCATCACAGCCTGCAACATCGGTAAAACGGGTGGTATTTTGTTCTTCGGTCATCATGCGGGCTTTGCTTTTGCCAAAACTCATCGCTTTGCCGCCACCGCCTTGCATTTGGCGCATAAAGAAAATCCAAACGCCGATCAACAACAGCATCGGGAACCATGAAATCAAAATCTGTGAGAATAAGCCGCGTTTTTCCGGCGGCGTGCCGGACACTTTGACATTTTTCTGAATCAAGTCATCCAAAATTTTGGCGTCGTAAATCGGCATGACAGTTTGGTATTTATCACCATTACTTTTGGTCACGGTAATTTGACTGTCATCAAAACGTGCTTCAGTTACCTGATTATTGCCCACATCGGAAACGAACGCAGTGTAATCCACACCGCTTTTGGCTTCCGAATCGGAATTAAAACTTTGAAACACGGACATCAGAATGACACCGATTACCGTCCACAAAATTAAGTTTTTTATCATGTCGTTCTTCAAGGCTCAACCTCGTTTATTCCTTGTTTAACAAATCGGTAGCATAGATTACTATAATTTGTAACCGGTTGCTACAATATATACTTCTCGCGATCGACCACGAGAGGCTTCAGGTTTCCGTACTTTCACCACACCAAACAGAGAACGAATCTCTCTCAGGTACTCGTCGAAGCCTTCTCCCTGAAAAACTTTTACGACAAAACTGCCTTTATTTGCCAATACCTGACGACACATATCCAACGCCAGTTCCACCAGATACATCGCCCTAGGAATATCCACCGACGGCATACCACTGAAATTGGGCGCCATATCCGACAATACCACATCAACTTTGCCGTCACCGACCCGTTGTAGCAGTGCTTTCAACACGCTCTCTTCGCGGAAATCCCCTTGCAGGAAATCCACTCCAGCAATCGGATCCATATCCAGGATATCACAGGCGATCACCCGCCCCTGACTGCCAATCTGTTTGACCACATATTGCGACCAGCCGCCCGGCGCTGCGCCCAAATCGACCACTGTCATATTCGGTTTAAACAAACGGTCAGTCTGCTGGAGCTCATCAAGTTTAAAGTAGGCACGTGAACGCAGTTTTTGTTTATGTGCTTTTTGCACAAAGTGATCTTTAAAGTGTTCATTTAACCAGCGAGTCGAGCTGGCAGAACGTTTTTTCTTTCCCATTTTATTTTATCTCTTGAGATAATTACCTAACTCAAGCGGTAATTATGTTAATATGGCACTTAAATTAATAGATTCAAGTCTAAATAATCAATTATTCAAACTTTTCTATTGTGATGTAACAATGTAGGTTTAATGTTTAATCTCAGCCTGCGTTACAAGAATTATACCTACGTTAAAAGGATTTTTTATGGCAATCAACTTAACCACAAAACAAAAACAGTATTTAAAAGGCTTGGCACATAACTTGAAACCGGTTGTGATGCTTGGCGCTAACGGGTTAACCGAAGGCGTTGTCGCCGAAATCGATAATGCCTTGAGCCATCATGAGCTGATTAAAGTGAAAGTTGCCGGTGCGGAACGTGAAACCAAGCAATTAATCATCGATGCAATTGTGCGTGAAACTACCGCCACCGCAGTGCAATTGATCGGTCATATTTTGGTGTTGTATCGCCCAAGCAAAGAACCAACCATCAAACTCCCCAAATAACGTAATACTAACAGGTCGGGCTACAATCCGACCTGTCAGACCGCACTTTTATCGTTTGCCTTTGTCTTAGCCTTGATACAGCACATCAACGATATCAAATTCTACCTTGCCGCCCGGTGTGGTGATCGAGACACTATCATCAATTTCCTTGCCGATTAAACCGCGTGCAATCGGCGAATTCACTGAAATCAAACCGCTCTTGATGTCCGCTTCGTCATCACCGACAATTTTATAGCTGACCTCTTCTTCTGTATCCAAATTCATCAATACAACCGTCGCGCCAAAAATCACTTTACCGTTATTTTTCATCTTGGTAATGTCAATAATGTGGCAGTTAGAAAGTTTGCCTTCAATATCCTGAATCCGTCCTTCGCAAAATCCCTGCTGTTCCCGTGCTGCATGATACTCCGCATTTTCTTTTAAATCGCCGTGCTCACGCGCCTCGGCAATCGCTTTAATAATTTCCGGACGGCGGACGTTTTTCAAAAACTCCAGCTCTTCTTTTAATTTTTCCGCACCCTGTACGGTCATCGGAATCTGTTTCATCATTTTTCCTCTGTGATCATTTTTATTTTTTACAGACAAAACAAAACCACAACATAGTTTGTATGCTGTTAGATTGCTGACAAAGGTTAAAATACACGATTAAT
>VDHG01000119.1 GCA_006228005.1 Testudinibacter crocodili | reverse complement strand
ATTTGTAAATATTTAACGAGTTATTATCGTGTAAAGTAAAATTTATTAGATAAAAAAGCAAATAGCGCTGTTAACATTATAATCGTTATGTGATACAGATCACAATAATAAATCCTATTTCAGGGATAAAACACCATTTGAAAAAGTTCCCGTCTATTTTGTATAAAAATATAAATTATCGTTATGCGGAACAATAAGAGAAGTGAACGGCTTATTTTTCGTATAAAATCCATTAAACTTACCCTGCTAGACATTATCCTATCGTGTAATATATATCAACAACCCTACACTTCCTCATTTAAATCAAATAATTACACCAACAACCCAAGCAAAAACAACAGCGAAATTCCCATTTCAATCAGCCCGATTTGCTTTGGATTGAGCCGTTTACGCGGCATCAGCCACACCGGTATAATTATCGCTCTGAGCAAAGCCGGCACAAAGCAAAGTGCGGTTCGCAGGTCAAAATAGCCTATCGCCAACACGCATAATAGATGAAAAATCATCGAGGCTTGCAAGTAGCGCGGATCTTTGCGCTCGCGCAGAATGCTTTTCACATACAGCGTGATGCCGACAAAAAATAGGCTGGGATAGAGCAAAACCAACATAATTTGGCGATCAAAAGTGCGGTCAGCAAAATAATATGCCGCCATGCCAGCAATAGCGAAAATCGCAATCGCCGCCAAATCATTGCCCAGCGCGCGCTCGTTTTTTTGCTTCACATAATAGATATTCAACAATCCGAACGGCAGCATCGCCAATAAAAAATACAGCAGTTGCCAGTTATGCCACAATGCCGGAAGAGAAAATAAAAGTGCGGTCAGCCCGTAGCCGATTGCCCAAGTGCGGTTTTGCGTCAAATTCCGTCCTTTGAACAGATTAAAAAACGGATAGGTGAACAGATACAGACAAGCCCACGCCAGCAATAAAAAAGCGTGCTGCCAAACAATCATCGGTGATGACAACATGCCGTATAAAAACGGCAGCAATGCCATCACGATTGCACCGTGTTGGTTGGAAATCACCAGTTTCATTTTGCACCGGAATTTGTTTTTTTCTGTTTTAACGAAGCAAAAAATGTCGCCAAAATCGGGCCGGAAACATTGTGCCAAAAGCTGAATACCGCACTTGGCACCGCCGCCAGCGGATTAAAGTGTGCATTTGCCAACGCCGCCCCTAAGCCGGAATTTTGCATGCCGACTTCAATCGAAATCGCTTTGCTGTCATAAGTACTCAGGTTAAATAATTTGGCAGTGAAAAAACCGATCAAGTAGCCCAAACCATTATGTAGCACCACAATGCCGAAAATAATCAAGCCTGATTCTATGATTTTATCTTTGCTGACCGCCACCACGGCCGACAGAATCAACACAATCGCCACCACTGAAAGCAGCGGCATACTTTGGCTCAGCTGCGCCATTTGTTTTTTGAACAAGGCACGCACCACCAAACCCAAGAAAATCGGGAACAGCACCATTTTTAACACCGAGACAAACATGGCAGCAGCATTGATATCCAGCCACTGGCTTGCCAAAATATAGAAAACCGCAGGGGTTAAAATCGGTGCCAGCAAGGTTGAAATGGTCGTGCAAGCCACTGAAAGTGCGGTATTGCCACGTGCTAAATAGGTCATCACATTGGACGACGTTCCGCCCGGACACGAGCCGACCAAAATCACCCCAATCGCCAAATCCGTCGGCAAAGCAAAGCCTTTTGCCAAACCGAAAGCAATCGCCGGCATAATCACAAACTGGCTGACCACCCCGATCAAGACCGATTTCGGATGTTTAAACACCTCGCCGAAATCATTGAACGTCAACGTGATCCCCATCCCGAACATCACGATGCCGAGCAAATACGGAATATAACTGACAAAAGGCGAAAAATAAGCCGGAAATTGAAAGGCTAAAAAGGCAAACAGTAAAACCCAAAGCGCAAAGGTTTTGCTGACAAAATGGTTAATCTTGAGTAAGGTTTGCATGGAAAATCTCTTTAAATGAAAAGAGGTTGACCATAACAAAACTTTTAGATGATTTCAATTCTCACTAAGGGGCATTTTTCTGCAAATGCGTTTACGTTCGGCTAAAGTGCCAGCAGCATTTCATACTATGATATACCGCCGTGTTTGAATGCTGACGGTTTGAGATAGCGATAACCGAATTTTTCATAAAAACGGATATACTCCGCTTTGCACATCAGATAAATCGCCTGTTTCCGTCGACACCGCATCAGCTCGATAAACTGCTGCATTAAGCGCACGGAATAGCCACGCCCCTGATAATGCGGGTCGACCACCACCGACATAATCACCACATTCGGTGCGGCTGGGTCATGTCCAATTAGTTGTTTAAATTGTTCATCGGACATCACCACGTTTTCGGCACACCCACTATTGATAAAACCAATAATCCGATTCCCCGTTTCTATCAACAGAAAACCATCTGGATATTGTGCTATCCGCAGTGCGATCTTTTCACGACTCGCCGCTTCATCTGAGGCATAAGCAGTTGATTCAATTTCAAAACAACGATCAATATCTGCTATTGTAGCCTGTCTAAATGTCAGCACAGGGTCTTCCTCCGAGTTAGAATCTGTTGATGTTTATTTACCGATACAAAACGAGCTGAAAATATTGCTTAACAAATCATCGGACGTGAATTGCCCGGTGATTTCGCTTAATGCGTCTTGCACCATACGCAGCTCTTCTGCCAGCAGTTCGCCTGCATGAAATTGGGTCAGTTGGATATGTCCGCTTTGCAAGTGTTCGCTGGCGACTTGCAACGCTTCCAAGTGGCGACGGCGGGCAAGAAAACCGCCTTCGGTTACCGTTTGGTAACCCATCGACTGCTTCAGGTGATCACGCAGCAACTCAATACCGCACTTGGTTTTGGCTGACAAACGGATAGTGGTGTAGCCGTCATGTTGTTCAATTCCTTCCGTTTCGCTGCTCAAATCGGCTTTATTACGGATCACCGTGATCGGCATCGACGTCGGTAAACGCTCGATAAATTCCGCCCAGATTTTATGCGGATTCAACTCCTGCGTGGTGGTGCTGTCGATCATCAACAGCACATGATCCGCCTGTTCGATCTCTGCCCAAGCACGATTGATACCAATGCGCTCCACTTCATCGGTCGCTTCACGCAAACCGGCGGTGTCGATAATATGCAGCGGCATACCATCGATATGGATATGTTCACGCAACACATCACGGGTCGTGCCGGCAATATCGGTGACAATCGCTGCTTCGCGCCCGGCAAGGGCATTCAGCAAGCTGGATTTACCAGCATTCGGACGTCCGGCTATCACCACTTTCATGCCTTCTCGCAATAGCGCACCCTGTTTTGCCTCAGACTGCACGCTGCTTAATTGTTGGATAATTTGCTTCAGGTGTCCTTCAACTACACCGTCCGCCAGAAAATCAATCTCTTCATCGGGAAAATCAATCGAGGCTTCCACATAAGTCCGCAGATAAATCACCGCATCAACCAACTGATTGACTTTATTAGAAAACTCCCCTTGCAACGATTTCAATGCCGAGCGTGCCGCCTGTTCCGAACTGGCATCAATCAAATCGGCAATCGCTTCCGCCTGCGCCAGATCCAGTTTATCGTTTAAAAATGCCTGTTCGGAAAATTCCCCAGGACGGGCAATACGAATCCCGTCTAGCTGCAAAATTCGTTTTAGCAGTAAATCCAGTACGACTTGTCCGCCGTGGCCTTGCAGTTCCAGCACGTCTTCACCGGTAAAAGAGTTCGGTGCTTTAAAATACAATGCAATGCCTTGATCCAATACCGTGCCGTCGCTGTCTTTAAACGGCAGGTAGTCGGCAACACGCGGTTTCGGGCACTTGCCCAGCACCGCTTGTGCCACCGCAACCGCTTTAGGGCCTGAAACCCGCAAAATCCCGATTCCGCCGCGGCCAGGTGCCGTGGCTTGGGCGACAATGGTTTCTTTATTCATAAATATTCCTTGCTACAGAATAGAACAAACCGCACTTCTGGATAAAAGTGCGGTTTTAGACCGTTAACAAAGGTTAAAATACACGATTAATATTGTAAAAGTAGGGGGGATTAACTATCCGCCCGAACCGAATTTTGTATTTTCCCTTTATTGATTAAGTGCTTATGCCGCACTTCGCAAACGGGCGGATATACAATCCGCCCCTACCTTGCCTCATCAAAGATCTGTGTCAATAATCTGAAACCGCACTTTCAACGTAAGGTGCGGTTTTCACCTAAATTTAACGATAAAGATAGCAGATTTTCAATTTAATTGAAGCCTATTTTATGATGATAATGCAGATAAACTCTGTTTTAAAATGGTTAATACGGTTTCAGCCCCCGCACGATTCGGGTTAATTCGGATAGTTCGCTTTTCTAATCCCGGATCGGATTGACGAAAAGTGCCGGAAACACGATAAAACAAGGGTGGAACTTCATATTTTGATTCGGCTCCCACCGGATAAGGTAATGCACCAAACCGAGGGGCGGTTTGTAATACCTGCTCAGCAATTTCATCAAAAAATTCAACAATTAATACTTTTGATTGCGCATTGGCTAAAAATGCCGACTTCACTTGTGGAACAGCCCCGTTATTAAGCCGTTCAACTAATTCATCATTGACCTGTGCCTGAACCGCTTGCATCACAGGCGCAAAAACCAGCCCACGCAATACTTCCATCGCCAAATGCCCCTGAATTTGGCAACCACCTGAATAGTGCGATTGTCGAATTTTTATGATTGTGGCTGAATCACCGACAATAACGCCAACACCTTCAGGCCCAAATAATTTAAAACTGGAAAAGGTGGACAAGGTCGCCCCTAATTCACAGCCAATATTCATCACTTTCATCACTGCATAATTATCATCGACCAAAGTCGGAATATTTTTTTCCTGACAACATGTAAGGATCTGCGCCAAATCGAAACTGTCCTGTGGTTGCTGCCTTGTATGTTGAATCAATACCGCCTGTGGTTGAAAATGCGCCAATGCCATTTGGAATTGCGCTGCTTGATTAAAATCAGCTTGAACAACCTCTAAACCCATCAGTTCAAAGGTGGTTTTCGTCGTTGGATACACGGGTGCGGTGTGGATCAAAATCCGTTGATTGGCTTTCAATAATGCCGCCAATCCTTCGCGAATCGCACCACTGCCAGCGCCTTGCACCAAAACAGCAGCTTCGGCTTGAAAAAAATCAGCGATGGCATTTTCGACCAAAAAGGTGGTTTTCGGTTGATTCAAACCGCACTTTAAGCCGAGATCAGCGCCAAGCAAAAATTCGCCATCGGTAAAATGGCGTGTAATTGCCGCGACTAACTCAAACTGCTTTTGCATGGCTTGAGATAACGTTAGGCTTTGAAGTGGAAAAGTTTTCATCGATTGTCCTCAATTTATTGCCGTTCTACTGCAAAATACGGTTTGGATTGTGCTGTAAAATAATTTCAATATCCGCTTCCGTCACTCCTCGCTCAAATAATAACGGGATAAACTGTTCGAATAAATAAGCATAACCAATGCCGCCATTTGCTCTCAAGTGCGATTTGCGCGTGATATCCACTGAAAGCAATAACTGTTGCTGATAACCGCACTTGACTGCCTGACTGAATAAATCTGCTCTAAGCTCATCCGACTGATAATTTAACTTTCCAATCGTATCGAATTCAACATAAGCCCCCCGATCTAACAGACGGAACAGATAATCCCGATCACCGGCTAAATCAGTATGCCCAATGATAACTCGGTCTGAATTCAGTCCCATTTGTACAAACAAATCTAATTGTTCTTCGCCAAAACGTCCTAATGATGTGTGCGTTGTCACATATTTATCCGTTGCCAATGCCGCGAGCGCTGCCGCTTGTAATAAACGGTGTTCATCTGGATTAATTCCCTCAAATCCGCTGCCCACTTCACCGATAATGCGGGCTTTGCGCCCGCTATTTTCAATCCCCTGCTCAATTTCATCAATAAAACGTTGTGCTATTTGTTCAATCGTTTGTTGGTAAAACCAATCCGGCAAAAAAGGGGTTTTATAACAACCGGTTGCAGAAATAATCTCGATGCAACTTTGCAGTTGAACCTGCTCTACATAGGGAATATTACGCCCCATGCCGATATTGGTAACATCAACAATGCGTTCAACCCCCAATGTTTTCAGGTATTTAAACTCCTCAACCATTAACTCAAAACTATTCAGCAGGCAGTCATCATTGTTTTTGACTTTTGATAAATCCAAATAGATATGTTCGTGCATTAAGGTGTAGCCCATCATTCCTCCTACGACAATCCGACGATACTCAATATATTGGCAACAATACCAACAATGATCGTTGCGACTGGTCCAATTGCCATTTCAACTAATGGGCGTTTTGAAGTGCGGTTGAGCAAGTAAATTCCGGCAACAATCATAAAACCCATACCTGGTAAAATCGCATTGGAAGCGATCATTCCGCCAACCAATAAAGATATTTCCAGCATTTTGGTAATCGCAGTACGAATATGATCACCGCAGGCTTTTACACCGGGATATTTATCTAACCACAATGCGAGTTGCGCCAAAAACCGCACTTCTGCCAACATAATCACTACACCGGCAATAAAGGCTAAAATCGGATTATCCAACGCTAATCCTGCCACAAAGACAAATTTCATACCATCCGGCGAATAGACACCGGTTGCAATTGCCGTTGTGCCGACCAACGGAATAAATCCAATCGCTCTTGCCAGTGAGACTAAGGCCGCACTGGTCTGCTGATCTTGCGCCATCAATTGTAGCGAGACCGGACCTTCGGCTAATAAGCTGAAGGACATGGTTGCCGCCACTGCGGTCAAGCCACCACTTAATGAAAGGAGCAACCAATTTTTTTGAATACGTTTTACACGCTCAGAGAACAAACCCAGTAATATTGCATTACTGCCCTTTTCACCGTCCGCTAAGGGTTTTGCTTTTTCACGCATGGCAAAATAAAACATCGCAATCATTGAAAATAGCAACGCAACCCCATTCGGATCGATTTTCACCGGTTTCAAGACCTCATCGCTAAACTGAATTTCACCAAAGGATTTGGTTAAGGCATAGCCGATCACTGTTGCAATTAACACCCAAATACCTTTTTTATAACCATATTGATAAGACACCACCAATGCCGGGAAAATAGCAAAACAGGCAACAATCGGATCACCCACTTTACTCAGTGAACTAATAAAATTCACCGGCATCATCGCAAACAATTCCACAACTGATTTTAAACCGACCATTAAACCCAGTGCATAAATTGCGCCTAAAACCCCGGAAAGGATAAATCCTTTGCGATTATCCGGTGTCCATGTGCCGATAACATCTGTACCTAACAACAAACTATGCACGAGAATAATCGGGGCGGTGAGCGAAAAGGGAATGCCAAATCCAATCACTAATCCGAAACTCAGTGCAAAACTGGTTGCAGCAAGGGCCTTTCTGCTCATTCGCCCTTCAACATATTCCGGTACTAACGGACGCAATCCATCATGAAAAACGGCAATACTGCGGTTTGCCATCATGGCGGAAATTGCGCCGATAACCGCCATCAACATCAAATGCTGCAATGGGATTTCCATTAATTTAGCTAAAACTTCCATAGGTTACTCCTTCAACTCGTGTCTGAAAGACTGAATTGATTCTCAGGACATTACCACAAACCTGAATGTCAATATGGGTCTCTTTCGTTCATTATCATGATCCGTTTTTTGCGACTAACAAGCTCACCACAAGGGGCACAATGCTGCCAATATCTTGTGCCGTAAAACCAAACGCGACTTTGCCTGAATGTACCGCTTGTGCAATTTCATTATCTGATAAAATTTTGCCGGGCATACCCAATGTGACACAACGCCCAGCCCCTAAAATGGCGATAGCCATGGCTAAAGCGCCACCACCACCGGTATTACAAGCGCCAAAATAGTAATCGGCACTGCCAGACTGAATTGCCATCGCCGCTTCAATATCATTCAGCACGGCAATTTCAACAATTTGCCTTTGTTTCATAAATTCATCGGCTAGTGCTGCTGCCAATGCCTCTTTTTCAATTTGTCCACCTACGACAATTTTCATTTAGCCTCCTGATTTCATACAATCGATAAGAAACGATGTTCCATTTTCTGTTGTTTGCGCTGCAAAAAAATCACATACCGAAGCACCGACATCAGATAAAGTGGAACGCTCCCCTAGGTAATATCCTTGCTGTTGCTGCCGATAAACCAATAGCGGCACTTTTTCTCGTGTATGTCGGCTATGTCCGATAGTCGGATCATTACCGTGATCTGCCAATACAACGAGATAATCCTGTGGCTTCATCGCCGCCATAATTTTCTCAAGCCAACGATCAACCACTTGTAAACGATCCGCATAACGCGCCACATTTTGTGCGTGTCCGGCAAGATCCGTTTCTTGAATATTGGTGCAGATAAAACGGCTGCCGCTCTGTTGCACATGTTTTAGGGTTAGTGCGAGGATTTCATCCGAATCGACCAATTGTCTATAATTAACCCCGTCACTGTTCTCAACAATATCAGCGACTTTCCCGATTAATACCGTCGGAATGCCTTGCTGCTGCAATAAGTAAGGCGCTTGCGTTTTTGCCTCAACGCCATAGCCCAGATGGGCGACTTGGAATCCATTATCATATGCACCGGATTTTGGTGCGTTTACGCCAATATATTTTCCTTGTTTTGTCTCGATTGCCGCAAGAATGCGACTGCTCTCTCGCAATAAGCCACCAAAAGCAATGACCCGTCCGACATTGGCAATCTCTCGCACCACTTTCCCGACATTGACGATGGCATCAAAGCCTACCGCACTAATATTGCCGGTAATATTATAGACTTGCCCCAAATCCGCTTCTAAATTGTCGCCAATCGCAATGTGTCCGTTCACCCACAACAGGGGTAAACCTTCACGAAAAATCCGTTCAACCTGGTAGCCCTGCTTTATTAAATGGTTCTCTATTGGATCAATCATTTCAATAAATGGGACAATTAAAGGCTGCTTAGGCTTGCTCCCCATAATTTCCTGATGCCCCATAAAGGTATCGCCACCTTGATGTTGTAACAATGCCGTTCCATAAACCGCACGTTGTGAAAATGTCATCGGCGAATAACACTTTCCCAATACATTCATCAACCCCAATTTTTCCAACATCGGTAAATATAATTGTGGGCTTTGTTGCAGAATATGCTCACACGTATTTGCACCAATATCTTGCGGACGAACTTGTGCCACATCAGGCATTTCTCCTACACCAAAGCTGTCAATCACAAGTACAATAAATTTTTTATCCTCCATATTCCCCTCTAATTGGATTGCCTAGACTGTCATAAATATCAATAATATAAGGTTCACCATTGCTATGGTGATCGATTAAGACAACATCACTACGCGTCACAAAAATTTGGCTACGAAAACACATAATCACAGGTTCGCCAACGGAAAAATGCCCTTGTAACGACAAGGTATAATCAATATTATCATTTGCGAAAGGCAAAAGTGCGGTTCGACTTAAATCCTCGCCGACCAGTGCAGTTTGTGCATTTCCGCGACGATAATAGCCACCGCCAAAACAATAGGAATGACCACTAAATTGATGTGAAATTTCACTCAGATACAGCATCGCAATGGCTTCAGGCTGATCCCCTGCTACATTTAGAGGAATAGTTCCGGTTAGAGCATGCCCTGGTTCTGCGTGAGTTGCTCCCATCTCTGCCAACAGAGGAAACCCATTAATGCAAGTAGAAGACGGCGCATTGATTTGCGTTACACGAATCGCACATTGTTCTAAAATTTGCTTGGCCTTAATTAAGGTATAAAAATTGTGCGTCGCCGCTAATCGCTGCTGATTCTCATCAAACAATAAGCAGGGAAAATGTGTCACGCCAACAATTTGAACAAAAGCCAATCGTTTAACCCGCTCGACAAAATCGGTTAAATCCGATAAATAAATGCCACTTTCTTGACCGGGATAAAAAACATCGCCATCCGCACACACCTTAATCAACAGTGGCTGTGTTTTTCCTAACTGGGCGGCGACTTTTGCTATCTGCTGCACTTTTTCAAATGAATAAACCGTGATCACTTCAGGTTGCTGTTCTAAGACTTGTTTAAGCATCGCTGTCGGCGTTTGCACCAAATGCCCGAGATGAGCAACAGGCAATTGATACGAGTAATAATGACGTGCCTCTTTATAATCAACGGCGACCATCCCCGCAAATCCCAATTCCAGCAAACGTTGCGATAAATAGGGATTGCGCCCAAATTGCTTTGCCATCAAATAAAGCGAAATATCATATTGTTTAGCACAGTTAAGCAATTTTTCGCCATTGTTCAAGACTTGCCCCACATCAATAATATAACTATCTGGCAAGATCGTTCCGCTTTTCCATAATTTGAGGGCACTGGCAATCAAACGGGGATTTTGTTTTTTTAATGCTGATATAAACATTTTCAATCCTCATTTTCTTGAAGATTTGACTTGAAATAATTGGCTTGCACTAAGCTAAGGCTATACCAATTCGCAATCAGATAGCTATTTTCAGATTCAGGAATAACCAAATCGGGAAATTCAGATTGAATCAAGGCTAACATATTATGATGATAAGCAATCAACTGCGGATATACCTCACTGGATTGAATTTCTTGCATGCTCTCAGCATCTAAGCCGACGGTTTCAATATTATTTTGACGGATTCGCATTAATGCCATGGCAAGGTGAGTTAATAACATTTCAACTTGCAGCATCTTACAATCTATTCCCGATTGCAGTAACTGCTGGCGAACCTGTGATATAAGATGTAAAACACGTTTATCAATTATATTTGCCTGATACAAAATCTCAAATCGTTGCATAATTTATCCTTAGGGTCTGTTGATC
>VDHG01000118.1 GCA_006228005.1 Testudinibacter crocodili | reverse complement strand
TAAATAAGGCAAAAGTGCGGTCAAGTGCGGTTGCAGTGTCGGTTTGTCGTGATTTAGCTTATCCAACATCATCAGAGGATTGCTCGAATAAGGCGACATTGCCGCAATTTGCTCCGGACGAGCCAATTCGATCAGCAAGCGATCACTACACAACGTCAGCGAAACAAATTGCTCGGCGTGGGCAATCGGTACGCAAAGGCAAAGTGCGGTGAGAATTTTGATTGTTTTTTTCATTTGATGTTGTGGTAGGGTGAAATTGCCTCTCTAAAGCAGCCGCAAAGCGGCTGATCTATGCGTAACCTAGTACGGCTTTGCCGTACTAGGTTAAAATATAGCTATTTTACCACATTAAAAACCCAACGTTACACCAACAAATACATTGGTGCCGTCTTCGTTGTAGGTTGTGGTTGAACCCCATGCGGTTGCGGAATTGGTTACATAATCTTTGTCAAATAGATTATTAATGCGAGCCGTTACGCTGATATTCGGGGTGAATCGATAGGTTCCGCTTAAATTCACCAAACCATAACTGCTAATTGGATTGGTTTCCCCTGCGGTGCGATAATATTTGCCGACATATTGATATTCAGCACGTAGATCGATATTTTCCACACGATAGCCCACATAGGCAGTACCTTTGTGTTTCGGGCGGATGGTGAGTAATTTGCCGTGATTTGTCCCATCGCTAGCGTCTTTGGCTTGTTGATAATCGTAGCTAAAACCGAATAAATAATCATTGATCGCCCAGTCAGAAGTTAGGGTGACACCTTTGATTTTGGCTTTAGATAAATTATAGGGTGTCCAGCCTGTGATCAGATCTTTTACATTATTATAGTAGCCAGTTAAGCGAGTTACCTGGTAGTTATCTGCATATTCAACGAAAATTTCGCTGTTTTTACTGGTTTCAGGGTTTAGTTCAGGATTACCGCCGCTGCCCCACGCCATTGGGAAGTATAATTCATTAAAGGTTGGTGCACGATAAGCGGTGGCATAGCTTGCTCCTGCACGTAAATTTTCGCTAAGTGCGTAAGCTGCACCAAGGTTATAGGTGGTTTTGCCGCCGAATTGCGAATTATCGTCATAACGCACAAAGGCTTGAGCATCGAATTTATCTTGCACCAGTTGATAACCCACAAAACCGCTGGTGACATCACGCTTGGTTTTGGTGAAGGCAGTATCGCTTTGCACACGTTGCTTTAAATATTCTGTACCCGCAATGAATTCACCCACTGGTAATTGTTGATTGATTTGCAAACTGGCTTGTTGCTGTTTAGTGTTGAACGTGCCAGTATTCACGCCATCTTCATAGTTGCTTGATTTATCAATGGATTCACCATATTGCATACGCAGATTTGAACCTTCTGCATATTGCCAATCGCCAAAAATCTGTCCACTGCCATTGCGTTGTTTGGTAATCACATCACTTGCGGTGCTGAAAGCATTGTCGTATTCACTGGTTGAACGGTTATAAATCGCACTGCCACCAAGAGTGAAGTTATCGTTGAGTTTATGGCTAATGGCAAGGCTGCCATTTTTGCTATCATAACCATCTTTGTCGCGTTGGCTGTCAACATAAGGCGATGCTATCGCATTGAAGCCGTCATTTTTGTTGTGCGAGCCATTAAAGCTAATGCTGCTTTTATCGTCTTGATAGCCAGCCCCAGCCCCATAAGTAAAGTGACCATGTGAACCACCGCCCAAGGTAACATAACCGTGCGTGCCTTGTTTAACGGTTTTCTTGCTGAACACTTGAATCACGCCGCCCATTGCGTCGGCACCATATAATGCTGCCCCAGTCGCACCATACAAAATTTCAATGCGTTCAATTTGATCCGCCGGTAATAAATTTAATGCCGCTGTCCCCGTGGTTGCCGAGCTATAACGAATGCCGTCAATCAACACTAAAATTTGTGAACCGCTGTAACCACGCAAAAAGATGTTGGTTGCCTTGTCTGCACCGCCGCTACCATAAGAACTGACACCCGGTTGAATTTTAATCACATCAAGTGCGGTTTGCCCTTGATATAAGCTAAGATCTTGTTGTTTAATCACTCGCACTTGAGCCACCGTGTTGGTGATTTCGGTTGGATTTCGGCTTGCGGTCACCACAATAGGATCAAGGCTGTTAGCTTGTTGCTCCGCCACTGCTACCAACGGCAAGCTGGCTAAAAGTGTGGTGGTAATTAGGTTTTTGTTCATAGGTTCCTCTCAAATAAAAAATGTGACAAAGGACGTATTGGCTACGTCCTTGTCAATTAATAATAAGTAATTATACTACATTATACCGCGCGTACGCCGAGTAAATGACAAATCGCATAAGTCAGTTCCGAGCGGTTTAAAGTGTAAAAATGGAAATCTTTCACCCCTTCGTTGGATAACACTTTCACCATATCAATAGCAATACTCGCCGCTACGAGGTTGCGTGTGGTTTGATCGTCTTCGAGACCTTGATACATTTTCGGCATCCAACTCGGCACTTTCACGTTGGTGAGGGTCGCCATTTTTTGCAGCTGCTTGAAGTTGGTGACCGGCAGAATGCCCGGTACGATTTCCACATCAATTCCCACCGCCACACAACGATCACGGAAGCGCAAATAGCTGTCCACATCAAAAAAGAATTGCGTAATCGCACGGTTTGCGCCGGCGGCGACTTTTTCTTTTAAATGTAATAAATCGGATTGTGCCGATTTGGCTTCGGGGTGAACTTCCGGATATGCCGCCACTGAAATATCAAAATCCGCCACTTCTTTCAGCAATTTCACCAAATCCGAGGCATAGAACGGTTGTTTGGCATAACCGGGCGGCTCATCGCCACGCAAGGCAACGATATTGCGAATGCCACTGTCCCAATAATCTTGCGCAATCACACGCAGTTGATCAGGCGTTGCGTCAATCCCGGTCAAGTGCGGTGCTGCAATTAAGCCGGTGTCTTGTTGAATGCGTTTCACAATACCATGGGTGCGGTCACGTTCCCCCGAATTCGCGCCATAAGTCACTGAAACAAATTTCGGCTTTAGCGGGGCTAAACGATGGATTGAATCCCACAAAATAGTTTCCATTTTTTCATTTTTTGCCGGAAAAAATTCAAAGGAGACATTGATTTCACCATTTAAATTGGCGAGGGAATGATTTAAGTGATCAATTTCTTTGGCGTAGCTCATAGGGTGTTCCTTTTATATTTTATTTTAGCCGTCTAGATGGTTAAACTCTATCTGCTTTCCTGTATAAAAGCAATATCACAATTTTCATAATATCTATGAATTTTGTTAATGGAGGGGGATTGGTGTTTAAGTCATTTTCATTATAATGAAAATTATCCCGAAATCGTCCTTGATTTCCATTATACTGAAAATTTCTCTAACCCCCGACAGCGGTTTCACCGCAATCGGTTACGCATAGATGAGCGGTTTTACCGCTCTGACAGCCTCAACGGAGGCTGATTCAGCCGTAGGCTGCTTAACCGATTGCGACCGCAGGTCGCTGTCGGAATCAAAGTGCGGTCAAATCGTGGTTTATTTCCTTCCAATCACCATAATCAACAAACCAAACTTGCACCAGCATCGGATCTGGCATCATTGTGAAACGAAATTAAAAACGTAGGATTACGGCAATAAATTGCCTAATCGTACCTACGCTTGAAATTTTAATTGAACGTGTAGGAGCAGCAGAAAACCTAACCGCACTTTTATTTGACAAACCTTAGTCCCAAACCTATGCTTTGAACAATTTTAATCGAATTTATCAATGGAAAGCCAGCTTATGTCACACGCTCAAACCGCACTTGCACAAACGCTACTCGAACAAGCCCTTGCCCAACGTATTCTGATTTTAGACGGGGCGATGGGGACGATGATCCAACAATATAAACTGACAGAAGCTGATTTTCGTGGTGAGCGGTTTAAACAAAGTTCAATTGATTTGCGTGGCAACAACGATTTATTGACCTTAACTCAGCCGTTAGTGATTAAACGTATTCATGAGCAATATCTCGAAGCCGGAGCGGATATTATTGAAACCAATACGTTTAGTTCCACCACCATTGCGCAAGCCGATTATGATCTGGAAGCGATTGCTTATGAGCTGAATTTTGCCGGAGCAAAACTGGCACGGCTGGTAGCGGATCAGTATAGCACGCCGGATAAACCGCGCTTTGTTGCCGGCGTGCTGGGGCCAACCAACCGCACCGCTTCCATTTCGCCTGATGTCAACGATCCCGGCTTTCGCAATGTCACCTTTATGCAATTAGTGGAAGCCTATGCGCAAGCCACTCGAGGCTTGGTCAACGGTGGGGCAGATCTGATTATGATCGAAACTATTTTTGATACGCTGAATGCCAAAGCGGCAGTGTTTGCCATTGAAAGCGTGTTTGATGAATTAGGCGTAAAACTGCCGATCATGATTTCAGGCACGATTACCGATGCCTCTGGGCGAACGCTGTCGGGACAAACGACGGAAGCCTTTTATAACTCACTTCGTCATGCAAAACCGCTGAGTTTTGGCTTGAACTGTGCTTTAGGCCCGAAAGAGTTGCGTCAATATGTGGAGCAGATGTCAAAAATCAGCGAATGCTATGTTTCCGCTCACCCTAACGCCGGTTTGCCAAATGCTTTCGGTGGCTACGATCTTGGGGCAGAGGAGATGGCGGCACAGCTCAAAGAGTGGGCGGTAAGCGGCTTTTTGAATATTGTCGGTGGCTGTTGCGGCACCACGCCTGAGCATATCAAAGCCTTTAGTGAAGTGATGAGTGGGATCAAACCACGCCCGTTGCCACAGTTGAAAACCGCGATGCGATTATCGGGCTTAGAGCCGCTCACCATTGATGAAAACAGTTTGTTTGTCAATGTGGGCGAACGCAATAATGTGACCGGTTCGGCAAAATTCAAACGATTGATTAAAGAAGATAAATTTAGTGAGGCGATTGAAATTGCGATTGATCAAGTAGAAAACGGCGCACAAGTGATTGATGTGAATATGGACGAAGCGTTGCTTGATTCACAAGCCTGCATGGCACGGTTTTTAAATATTATGGCGACCGAACCTGATGCGGCAAAAGTACCAGTGATGATTGACTCAAGCAAATGGGAAGTGATTGAAGCGGGGCTGCAATCTATTCAAGGCAAGGGCATTGTCAACTCCATTTCCCTTAAGGAGGGCGAAGAAAAATTTATCACCCAAGCCAAATTGGTGCGCCGTTATGGGGCGGCAGTGGTGGTGATGGCATTTGATGAAGTGGGGCAAGCGGATACCGAAGAACGCAAGGTGGAGATTTGTACCCGAGCTTATCGAATCTTAGTCGATCAACTGGATTTTCCGCCGGAAGATATTATTTTCGACCCCAATATTTTCGCCATCGGCACCGGCATTGAAGAACATAATAATTACGGTGTGGACTTTATTAATGCCACTGCACGGATTAAACAAACCCTGCCGTTCGCTAAAATTTCAGGTGGGGTGTCGAATGTGTCGTTCTCGTTACGTGGCAATAATTTTATGCGTGAAGCGATCCATGCGGTGTTTTTGTATCATGCGATTAAAGCTGGGATGGATATGGGGATCGTCAATGCTGGGCAGTTGGCGATCTATGATGATTTGGATTCCGAACTGCGTGATGTGGTGGAAGATGCGGTGCTCAATCGTCGTGCAGATTCCACCGATCGCCTGTTAGAAATTGCGGAAAAATACCGCAACCAAGGTGGCGAGCAAGAGGATACCAATGTTGCCGAATGGCGGACATGGGACGTGACCGAGCGGTTAAAACATGCTCTGGTTAAAGGTATTACCCATTTTATTATTGAAGATACCGAAGAAGCACGCCAACAATTCAGTTCCCCGTTGGAGGTGATTGAAGGGCCGCTGATGGCGGGTATGGACGTAGTCGGCGATCTGTTTGGCGACGGCAAAATGTTTCTGCCGCAAGTGGTGAAATCCGCGCGGGTGATGAAGCAATCCGTCGCCTATCTTGAGCCGTTTATCAACGCCACCAAGCAGAAAGGATCGTCAAGCGGCAAAGTGGTGATCGCCACGGTGAAAGGCGATGTACACGACATCGGCAAAAATATTGTGAGCGTGGTATTGCAATGTAATAACTTTGAAGTGATCGACTTAGGCGTGATGGTGCCGGCGGATAAAATCATCGAAACCGCACTTCGTGAAAAAGCAGATATTATCGGCTTGAGCGGCTTGATCACCCCGTCACTGGATGAAATGGAATATTTCTTAGGCGAACTCACTCGCTTGAAACTCAATATTCCGGTATTGATTGGCGGGGCAACCACCTCGAAAGAACACACCGCGATCAAGCTCTATCCCAAATATGCCCATGAAGTAATCTACACCACCAATGCCTCGCGTGCGGTGACGGTGTGTGCGGCATTGATGAACCCAGAAAGCAAGGCGGAATTGTGGCAACGCACCAAAAAAGAGTATGAAAAAATTCAGCACGCCTTTGCTAATCGCAAACCTGCTCGCAAACAGTTGAGCATTGAAGAAGCCAGAGCCAACCGTTTTGAGCCGTTTGCTGGCGAATGGGCGGATTACCAAGTGCCACAACCGAATCAAACCGGTATTGTGGAATATAAAAACGTGCCGATTGCCATACTGCGTCAATTTATCGACTGGTCACCGTTTTTCCGTTTATGGGGCTTGATGGGCGGCTATCCCGATGCCTTCGATTATCCAGAAGGCGGCGAAGAAGCACGTCGAGTGTGGAACGACGCACAACTGATGCTGGATGAATTTGAGCAAAACGGCAAACTTAAGCCAAGCGGCGTTATGGGCATTTTCCCAGCCTATCGCACCGGTGATGATATTGAAGTCTATCATGATGCTGACCGCACTTTAGTGGCAGGCAAAGCCTATCACCTACGCCAACAAGGGGAACGGGGCAAAAATAGCAAAAGTCCGTACAACCTTGCCTTAAGCGATTTTATTGCTGATCGTACCAGCGCACAGCAAGATTATTTAGGTATGTTTGCCGTTTGTGCCGGCGTAGAAGAACATGATCTGGTGGATGGCTTCAAAGCGGCAGGAGACGACTATAACGCTATCTTGCTACAAGCCATCGGCGATCGCCTAGCGGAAGCGATGGCAGAATATCTGCATTTTGAACTGCGCACTAAAGTGTGGGGCTATTCCGATGAAACTTTTGATAATCAAGGCTTAATTGCCGAAAACTACATCGGCACCCGCCCCGCCCCCGGCTACCCAAGCTGCCCGGAACACACCGAAAAACAACTGATTTGGGATCTACTCGAAGTAGAACAACGCATAGGTATGAAACTCACTGAAAGCTACGCCATGTGGCCCGCCGCTTCTGTTTGCGGCTGGTATTTCACCCACCCAGCGAGTGAGTATTTTACACTAGGTCGCATTGATGAAGATCAGGCGAAAGATTATGCTCAGCGTAAGGGGTGGAGTGAACGGGAAATGGTGAAGTGGTTAGGGGTAGCGATGAAGTGATACTAAATTCTTGACTGAAAAATTAAAAGAAGCATTGTTACCTACAAATTTTAAATTTACTTATATGAGTTGTAGAAGATCAAACTTAATCTGATAGATACAAATTTTTAAACAAGGGACTGCCAGATTAGGAAAAAATATTTCCTTCAGGAAAAGTATAATGTTAACTGTTGATAAAGTATACTTTTGGGATGGAGAGGATAATTTATTGAATAAAAAAAGTTTCGAGTCTTATGAAAGTTAAAAGTTCTGCAATTATCTATACAGGCTATGATTATCAGACTTTGCAGGGAGTAAAACTGCTTGCTGAATGGCTTCATAGTCCAACGAAGTATGTCAGGATGGTATTCGAAGCCGATACAGATGGCAATGAAACACCTGAAGGAATAGACGATATTGTCTGTGAGCGACCAGATGGAGTTAGAGATTATTGGCAAGTGAAATTCACGCCTTCCCCAGAGAAGGATGAAAACTGCCTTACTTGGGATTGGTTGTTGAAGATCTCAGGCAACACAGCTAGGTCTCGTTCTATTCTTAAAAAGCTCTATGATGCTATTAGTGCCGTGCCTGCTGAAAAGCTTGGAGATGTTATTCTTTTGACTAACAAGCGGCCAGATAGGTCAATAGAGTCCTGCCTACTCGGTTCAAAAGTAGACTTTAGTCAAATTCATAATGACTTACAGCTTGAGATTATTCACCAGCTAGGAAATAAAGAAGCTGCCATTTTTCTTTTTTCGAAATTGAGTATCCAACATAGTGATGGTGACTATCTTGCGATAAAACGTAGTGTTCGATCTGAGCTTCTAAAATTTTCCGACGATACAGGCGTCGAACGGCTTGTAGCAAGAGCTCGTGAATGGGCAATGTTTAAAGATAATCCACCAGAGCATGGTTGGATTTATCTTCATCATATTAGAGAAGTCTTATCACCCAAAAGACCAGAGTCTATACCTGAATTATTCTCTGTTCCTGATGACTACTGCCTCCCTAACTCAGACTTTCACAATGAATTACTTGCTAAAATTAATCGCTCCAATGGGGAAGTCATAACTTTAACGGGGAAGCCTGGTACTGGAAAAAGTACGTATCTATCTTTTTTATGCCAAGAACTGGAAGAGCAGGAGGTTCCGTTAATACGTCACCACTATTTCTTATCTTTGGGAGATACAACTGAAGATAGGCTAAGCCCAAGGATTGTTGCTGAATCTCTGTTACATCAAATCGATAGCTTTCATAAAGAATCAAATGCTAATACATCCCAACCAGAAAATTTGCGTGATGCTTTGTCAACCTGTGCAACTTACTACAAAGGTAAAGGAAAACCATTTGTCGTATTGATTGATGGACTGGATCATGTTTGGCGAGATAATGCTAAAAATAAAAATCCATTGGATGAAACATTCAGGCAATTGCTTCCTACAACAGACAACTTAGTTGTACTTGTCGGAACGCAACCAGTTGATGATGAATTGCTTCCTAACACACTGCTCACTTACTCTCCTAAGAATAAATGGCATTGGTTACCTGAGATGTCTGGAAATTCGATATACGAATTTTTAAAAATTCATATTGAATCTGGTCGATTGTTCTTAAACTGTCATGAAAATCAAATTGACGAAGAGATTCAGAACAGTGCTGGCGTTTTATTAGAAATAACAAATGGCTACCCTCTGCATATAATTTACTCATCTGAGTATCTTTCTCATCATGGATTAGCACTTTCTGCTTGGCAAATTGAAAAGCTTCCTCCGTGCTCCGATGGTAATATTACTACTTACTATTCTGAGCTTTGGCGTAACCTCAATTATAGACAAAAAGATGTTCTTCATCTATGCAGTGGCTTTCAGTTTGCATGGCCGAGACAAGCGATCGGTGTCGTTATAAGAGACAATCATGAATATGCACCGAGTGTAGATGCAGTTGCACATATGCTCTCTGAGGGAATTTGTGGCATAAGACCCTTCCACGAAAGCCTAGTAGTATTTGTTCGAAATCAGAAAGAACACCAGGAGCGAATAAATTCGTTGTTACCACCTGTATGTGAATGGCTTAGCTCTAGTGCTCCAACACATCTCAAAGATAATTGGCTTTGGTCTAGTTTGGCTCGAGGTGGTGATTCTTTCAAGTTGCGACAGGGGGTTACTCGAGATTGGGTGCTGGATAGGCTTATAATAGGAATGCCGGTTAGAGCATGTATTCGATTGCTATCTGAGGCTGAAACTTATGCTTTCCAGGAGCTAGACTATGCGGAGGCATATCGACATAGAGCTCTAAAAACTAGACTTATAAATGGTCCTGAATTTCAAACATGGGACTCCACTAACTTGAAGATGCTCTCGCTACTGATCGCTGATGAGCAGTCTCTAAACGAAATAATCTCAGGACAAAACGAGTATTCACCAACCAAGTTATCTATATTGGCAATTGCATTATGGTATAGAGGGGCGACGGCTCAAGCAGAGCTATTATCGCAGAAGGCCATTGATAGATATCGGGCTAAAACCAAACTCTTGTCTTCACGACACTCTCAAGATAATGAAGTTGAAGCAACTACATTGATAAAGGCTGGAGTATTAACTGATAGTCTTAATTTTGATGCAATTTTTGAAGAAGGAAAATTCTCTAATTGGCCTGATGAATATGTGGCTAGCTTTAGACGTGCATGTCGCATAAAAAAAGAATTTGACCTGCTCTTTAGGGCACGACAATGCTTATTCCCTGCTTCAAATCATATTGGTCAAATCGAACTTGATGTAATTAGATTAAGCATACTGGAAGGGGCTGGTATAACCTGTAGGCAAGAATATGGATCTTTTTCTTCGCAGCATCTATCTCAGTTTATAGATATTTTTTCGAAGAAAATCTTCACCAATATTAGGACTCATTACTTTCATGGTCAGTCTTCGAAAGCCTTCAAAGTTGACGTTGCGAGTAGCTACCATTGCTGGTTTTTTTCTTCACTTTGTATTAGGTTAAATGCAAAAGGTGATTATTCTTGGTTACCAGTAAGTGCAACTGCAGATAGAGTGAGTGTGTCAGCCCATTATGATTTAATCAATGAATTAGCAGATTTAGTCGCAAATGAACTTATCGCAGGAAATACACTGAACTTTGACGTAGTTTGTGCGATGTTTCCGCGTATTCCAATATTAGATGAGACCCAATGGGAAACACGGAGAGCCGAAATAGATTTAAAGCGTGCTTGGATTGAAATTGCAGCTGATTGTCACCTAATAACAACCAAATCTGAAATTTCGCGTGGTGAACTAAAGCATACTATTGAGGATGGTTTATTTAGAGTTGACTGGCTAAGGCTATGGTATAAGGACGCAGGTCTTAAGTTATTAGATGATGCCGCGGCCGAGCTACTTATTGAGCTTGAAGATAATCGACAATTAAATGAGTTAGAGCAAACAATTGAGCATTCTAATGCTTATCTTGAGCTAGCTAAAATCGCATTCCAACATGATAATTTAGCTCTTTTTAAAAAATATTTGAGAAAGACATGGGACTTTGTGCTTGGTTACGGATATCACAAAGACAGTACCATCTTTGATGTATTGAAAGCAGTAGAATACCTTTCTGAATCTGATCCAAGTTCTGCCTTGGTAATATTAGAACGAATATCACCGATAGTTTTTAATATATCCGAATTTACTGATGGGGATGAAACTAGGCATTCTAAACGTTCAATATCTTCATTATTAGCAAAATTAAATCCGCAAACAGCAGCTTCAGTTTATGAGCAGGAACTCAGTGATGGCGAATGGTATTATGCTGAAGAAACAATTTATAGGTTGCTTGAAAGGTGTAATTTTGCTTCACCAATTACAAAATGTTTATATCTTACAGGATTACACTCTAGCTGCTACCAAGTGCTCAGAAAAAAGATTGAGAAAGGAGAGCCTCATGCTATTTGCATTGCCGATGAAATAGAGAATCTTCTTGGTATTAATGTTCGAAATACGGTTGAAGAAAAGCAACCGTCGGTTAATGAACTTGATGAAACAATTTCGTTGCAGCCATCGGATTATCCCCCTGAAAAATTCGAAGAACTGATTGAAGCGCTCAAAGGAAAATATAGCACTCGTAAATTTTGGAAGGGCTGGTACAAATATTGGTGTACCCATGATAAAGAGCTTGAACTATTACAGCAGCTAATTCCAAAGATGTCGACGTTTATTGATCGTTTTGATGACAAGCGATACTTATTAGATCTTCTATTTTTCAGTGTTAAAAAATTAAATGGTAAAACGAAAGCCTTTGATATTTTGGTTGCAGCTCATAAGGCAATGAGCGGATGGTCTGATTGGTATGAGCGTTCAAAAAATAGCCTTAATCGGCTTACTATGGTTGCAGGACTGTACCCTAAAAAAATTGATGAATTTATAAGATTAACAACATCACAGTCGGATACTTGGGAAAATAAGTTTGGCAACTTAATTATTCCGAATGATAAGTTAGTTTTTTTGCTTTCTCATGGTGGCAGGAAAGATGAGGCACTTAAACTCATGTTGGAGATGGTAACGAGTTTGGAAGAAAGTGTCCGTAATCTTCCGCTTGCAAAACCAGTTTGGGATTGGCGTCAAAATAGTTCTCTCGAGGAGGCAATTCTCAAGACTTTAGTTTCGAGGCTAAAGCTACCTATACCTTCTATAAAATTGTGGGTAATAGAACAGCTTTCACGACTTTTAATAGTTCAGCATCCAAGAGTTGAAGAATTATTAAAGGAAGACTTAGCAAGTAGAAAGCAAGAGTCTGAAAGCGTAGAAGTATTGTGTGTATTTTTTATTGCGAAGTCTAAAGGATATGCCTGTCCAAATGACTTAGGACACTATATAAAAGCAAGGTCTACACTGTCAGACCTAATACTCACAGAGTTAGTTCCTACATCAAAAGATTTTGGGAAATACGTATATCCATCTACGTCCTTTGTCAGTTTGACACCTAACAATAATAGATTCGAGTATTATCAGGGTAACCATGTACCTCTTGTGTACTATTCTTTACTACAAGAAGAAGCTCAAAGAACCTGCTTGCCCTTTACAGCTCACTATCAAAATGAATGGAACAATACATTCGAGTATCAACCATCGGCAGCAACAACTATTGATTACTTTTTTAACGCCGATAGACAAAGATCGACTGGGCAATTCTATACACAAGCAAGTCATCGAGGTCGTTCTGCATATCTGAGAACAATAGATCTAGCCAAAGAATTTTACGGCATGCCGGATTCTTATGCGGAATATTTATCTATACCAGCACTACCCATCGAGCCTGCGTATACAGATCTTCAGCCTCAAAAACCTAAATGGTTACCCGCTTGGAATAGTCAGAATTCCCCAAATGAAGCTAATTTAATCAACTATGTTAAAGAAGGATTATCCAATTTTACACAAACAGATGACAGTAATGACCTTTTAGCATTTTCATTACCCATAAGAATTGACAGCAATAACTGGATTGATCTGACGGTTGTAAAGGTGAGTACTGGAATTGATCTTACGCCTGATATGCAGGTAACAGAGTGCTACGGTTGTTTTGCTGTTGGTAATCTTTTGGATAAGGGGCTGTTTTATAAATTTTATGATGGCCATATACCTGAAACTCCTACAATGGCTGGCACTTCGTATCCATCTATGAGGTATGGACATTGGCACTCCGATCTCACATCACGAGGGTTCTACATTCCCAAATGTACCATTGATGGTAAAAAAATGGTCGGTTCATCTTCCGATGGTTTGTTTAGTTACTCTATCGATGGTTCTCAAGTTGGTTTTTCATCGTTCTGGTATAACGATTGGCAACCTATTCATCCTATAGGAATTCGTTCATTTTGTGGCTCTTATACCGTAGTTAGTAAGGAAAGAATTGGGCAATGGCATGACTTAAGTGAAGTAGAGTGTAATAGCTGTTATTTATGTAAAGCCATTCTTCTTACTTCTGAAGATAGTTTTAGGGAATTTAATAAGCAAGAGATTGAGTTTTTTATTCGTTGATTTATATGATTTATTCCGCATTATAGGATAAAAAACTTATCAGCCTGATGTTGAATCTATACAACTATAATGCCCTGGTTGAAGATGATTGCAGTAATACAAGAAAGCATTTGTTAAAAGAAGGAATCTGGAAAATAATAGGGAATCAGGACATCACAAAAACAGAAGAAGATCCTACACTCCGACTACTAATTGGGTGCTTACCGCTGTATTATGCTTTAGTGTAATGGATTGTCAGGTTCTGAATGGTGCACTTACAATTATTAATAGTACGCTTTTTTCTTTTAATGACACATTCTCCGGGACAGTATTGAGTGCTTCAAATAAGTTTTCAATCCAAAATTCTCTAGCACAAGCAACGCCTTCGAATAATGCAACCAAGCTATTTAGAGATGCCAAGCCTACACTAGAAAAAGTATTAAGCTTAATTGTTTGTAGAAAAGACGATCAACTTAGATTTTATACCGACTCCAGTAGCGTTGGATTACCAACACCAATTTCACCATTTAGTTATATGAGTAAGCATAAATCCGGATGCTTAAATGTGCAGCGAGTTGATAGTATAAAGAAAAAAACAGCCAATGCATTTTCATTCAGAGCCTTATTTGTTTCACCGCAAAGTGAAGAGTCAAAATTCGGCAGTTATACTGCAATTAAACAACAAAATGGTAAATGGCTATTTAATTGGAGTGCTATTGATGCCCTGTAGATAAATGGCTTGAACCGTTAGAGATAAGTTGGGCTGACAAAGAAATTATTTGGGGTTATAATCATAAAAGCTTTCTAAATTCTTCCGCCTTTATGGATATAACCCATAAAAAACACCTACCCCTCCCGACACACCAACCAAGGCACTTTTGCTCCGTTAATATTTTTATAGTAAGTGGAGCGGTGTTCACGGGCGATTAGATCGATAGAGTATCCTTGAACGGAGTGGTATGAGCGGTACATGACTTCAAAACGTGAAGCGCGAGCATTGAGTGGGATGTTGGTAATATGATCAAAAGGTTCTGCTTTGCTACCGTCTAACTGAAAATAGATGCCGAAATTGTGTTTTAAACGGCTTTCTCGCCAAAGTGGAAAATAGGTCGATAAAAAGGATGTGCCGCCGGTTTCAAAGTTATTACATGAATAAAAGTAACGCTTGTAGTCGGCAAAATTGGAGGGTTAAGCTTGGCTGATGTTGTTTTTGGATAATCGGTCAGTACTTTTTTTGCTGGTGGACAGCACACTGATTAAATACAAAGATTTTGACAAATTCCCTTGCATAACCCTGCGTTTTTCTTTAAAATTTACGCCACTTTTTTGCCATATTCGGCAAAATTTTCAACTGCTCAGCTGCAAAATATTGCGTGAGCCTGCTTATAATAAATAGAGGAAGATGACTATTAAAGCTGTAAAACGAGTTCAGACGCAACGCCCAAATCGTATTAATGACGAGATTAAGGTGAAAGAAGTTCGCTTGATCGATGCTGAAGGCGAGCAGGCAGGAATTGTCGGTATTCAACAAGCGCTGGAAATGGCGGAAGCTGCCACTTTGGATTTGGTTGAAATCAGCCCGAATGCAGAGCCGCCGGTGTGCCGAATTATGAATTACGGCAAATTCCTCTACGAAAAGAGCAAAACGGCTAAAGAGCAGAAGAAAAAGCAAAAGGTTGTTCAGGTTAAGGAGATCAAATTCCGTCCTGGTACAGACGAAGGTGACTATCAGGTAAAACTACGCAGCCTGATTCGCTTTCTGGAAGATGGGGATAAAACCAAGATCACAATCCGTTTTCGCGGACGTGAGATGGCCCATCAGCAAATCGGTGCCGATGTGCTGGAACGTGTTAAAAACGATCTGGCTGACATCGCCGTGGTGGAGTCCGCTCCGTCAAAACTGGAAGGCCGTCAAATGGTGATGGTACTTGCGCCGAAGAAGAAGTAATCAGCGCCAACAAGTAATGAAAGTGCGGTTGGTGCAAGCCAAGCGCTTTTTATTCGCCTGATTACATTGATTAATAATACAATGCGGAGTTAATCCAATTATGCCAAAAATTAAAACAGTACGCGGTGCTGCGAAGCGTTTCAAAAAAACAGCTTCCGGCGGTTTTAAGCGTAAACAATCTCACTTGCGTCATATTTTGACCAAGAAATCGACTAAACGTAAACGTCATTTACGCCACAAATCTATGGTAGCGAAAGCTGACCAAGTATTAGTGGTAGCCTGCTTGCCGTACGCGTAGTTTATTTCATTCCAGTTAAAATAGATCAAAGGAGATCCCTATGGCCCGTGTAAAACGTGGTGTTGTTGCCAGAGCTCGTCATAAGAAAGTTCTTAAGGCTGCTAAAGGTTATTATGGTGCGCGTTCACGCGTGTATCGCGTTGCTTTCCAAGCGGTTATCAAAGCAGGTCAATATGCTTACCGTGACCGTCGTCAACGCAAACGTCAATTCCGTCAATTGTGGATCGCGCGTATCAACGCAGCGGCCCGTCAAAACGGTTTGTCGTACAGCCGTTTCATCAACGGTTTGAAAAAGGCGTCTGTTGAAATCGATCGTAAGATCCTTGCCGACATCGCTGTATTCGATAAAGTGGCATTTGCTGCTTTGGTTGAAAAAGCCAAATCTGCTTTAGCTTAATTTAAGCGATTGCAAAAAGAGGAAAAGGGAGCACAAGCTCCCTTTTTCAGTTTAATCGGCATAGTAGACAAAAT
>VDHG01000117.1 GCA_006228005.1 Testudinibacter crocodili | reverse complement strand
AAATCAATTTGTGGTTGAATCGGCAGTGTATCCGAAGCACCAGTGACATTGGTGCCGGAAGCGCCCCAATCTTTCACCAATTTAGCTGCCACAGGGTCAGAAATCGCAGAGAAAACCACCGGAATATTACGCGTTGCCGCCACCACTGACTGCGCACTCGGTGTGCCGATTGCCAAAATCACATCTGGCTTATCACCGACAAATTTACGTGCGATTTGTGCCGCAGTCGCGGTGTTACCCTGTGCGCTTTGAAAATCAACTTTTAAATTTTTGCCCTCTTCATAACCGGCTTTTTTCAATTCTGCCAATGCTCCTTCTCGCACCGCATCCAACGCAGGATGCTCAACAATTGCGGTAATCGCAACCTGCTTCAGCTCGGCTGCAACAGCGCCAGTACTGATCAAAACCGCACTTAGTGCTGCCCATAGGGTTGTAGTTATTTTTTTCATTGTTGCCGCTCCTTGTCGTATGCCGGAAAATAAGAAAGAATCTATAATTGAACGGGTGTTACACCATTGGCGGATATTGAACAATATCCTCACCGCTGATTAAAGATAATGAATAATTGTAATAAAATCAATACAACTGTAATAAAAACAATCCAGCCAATAGATAAACTGCTTAAATCTGTGCTAATTTCTTATAAACCGCCTTTTTATCGTGCAAAATTTGTTCGTAAATTCAATACTATTCATTTTCTTCAGACGTAAAAAAGCCGTCTAATGTAGACGGCTTTTAAGAATTCGATAATTTAGCTAGATTAAGCAACGACTGTCACATTTTCAGCTTTTTTACCACGTTGATCATCAACAATATTGAAAAGCACTGCTTGGCCTTCTTTTAAAGTACGAAACCCTTCGCTTTGGATTGCGGAAAAATGCACGAATACATCTTCTCCACCTTCAACTTGTAAAAAACCAAAACCTTTAGTTTCATTGAACCATTTAACGGTTCCTTTTACTTGCGACATTACTACATCCTACATTAATAATTAAAAAAATCTTACCTTACAACACTACAACCAAACCAGAGTTGATTTTCATGACATGGTAAAGCTTGCTCGATGAGCAGTCCGCATACTACCAACATAAACTCTAAATTACACGTTTTATTTTAGAAAGTGGCGGAAAAACCGCACTTTTGATGTAATAATGTGAAAAACATCACATTATTAGCCAAAACCTTTCTGGCTGTCTTATTCATTATAGCGATAATCTTGCCAATAACTTCTGATGAATCCCGTCAAAACTGCCGTTACTCATCACCAAAATATGATCACCCGCTTGTGCTTCTCCAGCGATCAACTCGATCAATAGATCAATATTACCACTCCATTTTGTCGGCACAGTTGATTTTTCAGCGATTTCTGCAACCTCCCAAGGAATATTGTCCGGCTGCAATAAAAAAATATAATCCGATTTCACCAATGAAGCCACCAGCTCATTTTTATGCAGCCCCATCTTCATGGTATTAGAACGTGGCTCCAACACTGCCAAAATACGTTTTGCCCCTCCAATCCGATCACACAGCGCCGTCACAGTGGCGGCAATTTCCGCCGGATGATGGGCAAAATCATCGTATACGGTGATATCTTTAGCACAGCCTTTCAGCTCTAAACGACGGTTTGTATTGATAAATCCTGTCAGCGAAGCACAAGCTTTCTCCACCGAAACGCCTGCACGATATGCCGCCGCAATCGCCATTAACGCATTATGCATATTATGTTCGCCAAACACATCCCAACGCACTTCGGCAATTTTTTGTTGTCGGTGATACACCGCGAAATGGCTGCTGTCTTGAGCTATTTTCTGCGCAAACCACTCTGCCTCCCCCCCAAGATGCTGCTGTTCACTCCAGCAACCCATCTCCAATGTTTGCTTGACTGTGCTGTCATCTTTAACTGACAGCACCAACCCCGATTGCGGGATAATACGAATCATATGGTGGAATTGACGCTGGATCGCCATCAGATCATCAAAAATATCAGCATGGTCGAAGCCAATATTGTTGATAATCAGAGTATTAGGATTGTAATGTACAAACTTAGAGCGTTTATCAAAAAACGCCGTATCATATTCATCTGCTTCAATCACAAAATACGGACTGTCCCCCAACTGTGCTGAAGTCGAAAAATTACCCGTTACGCCCCCAATCAAAAATCCCGGATTCAGACCATTATCAGCCAAGATCCAAGCTAAAATACTGCTGGTGGTGGTTTTACCGTGCGTACCGGAAACCGCTAATACCTTGCGGCTACGCAACAGATTATCGTGCAGCCACTGCGGGCCCGAGGTGTAAGGGATTGCATGGTCCAACACATATTCCACACAAGGATTGCCCCGTTTCATCGCATTGCCGATGATCACCATATCCGGCTGTGGAACCAATTGTGCCGGATCATAATTGGCAATAATCTCTATACCGCTCTTTTGCAAGAACGTACTCATCGGTGGATAAACATTCACATCCGAGCCGGTCACTTTATACCCCATTTGCCGCGCAATAATCGCTACGCCCCCCATAAAGGTGCCGCAAATGCCCAAAATATGAATATGTTGCTGTTTTATCATGGTTTAATCGCTCTTTTCTCTAAATTAAAATGTGGTTGAGATCACAGATTCTAAGCTAATCCTGACGTAGGATCGAATGACTGCTATAATAAAATGCGTCGATTATATAACAAAAAATCACAAGATTCTTTTTTAATTACGGGAGCAAAAATGAAAACATTAGGTGAATTTATCGTTGAGAAACAAGCGGATTACCCCAGCGCCAAAGGCGAATTGAGCGGTATTCTTTCCTCGATCCGTTTAGTCGCCAAAGTTATCCACCGCGATATCAATAAAGCAGGCTTGAGTAACGATATAATCGGCAATTCCGGGATAGAAAACGTGCAAGGTGAAGCCCAAATGAAATTGGATGCCTTTGCTCATGAAAAAATGAAAGCAGCGTTGATTGCCCGTGACGAAGTTGCCGGTTTTGGATCAGAAGAAGAAGAAAATTTTGTCGCATTCGACACCGAAAGAGGACGCAATGCCAAATATATCATCTTAGCTGACCCACTCGACGGCTCTTCAAATATTGATGTCAACGTTGCTGTCGGCACCATCTTTTCTATTTATCGACGTATCTCCCCTATCGGCACCGCAGTAACTTTAGCAGACTTTTTACAGCCTGGGCACAAGCAGGTAGCTGCCGGTTACATTGTTTACGGTTCGTCAACCATGCTGGTTTATACGACCGGCAATGGGGTAAATGGTTTTACATATGACACCTCATTAGGCGTTTTTCTTCTTTCCCATGAAAATATCAAGATTCCACAAAACGGCAAATGCTACTCCATCAACGAAGGTAACTACCTTAAATTCCCAATGGGGGTAAAAAAATACCTGAAATATTGCCAAGAGGAAGATGAAAGCAGCCACCGCCCTTATACTTCACGCTATATTGGCTCTTTGGTCTCCGATTTCCACCGCAATCTATTGAAAGGCGGGATCTATATTTACCCGACTTCGACCCACTACCCACTGGGAAAACTGCGGTTATTATACGAAGGCAACCCAATGGCATTTCTTGCTGAACAAGCTGGTGGACTCGCCAGTGACGGCTATCAACGAATTTTAGATATCGAGCCGACTGAATTACATCAAAGAACACCATTATTTGTCGGTTCAAAAAACATGGTTGAAAAAGCCACCTCATTTATGCTTGAATATCAAAATCAGTAAAAGTGCGGTTTTCATCAAGAATTGACTTCATCATACGGATTGCTTTATGCTGTCTGTATGATGTGAGGTAGCTATGAATTTACTTTTAAAATATGGTTCAATCTTTATTGCCGTCTGTTTACTGATTGTCGCCTCGACTTTTCTTAAGGGGAAAAAAGCACATTCGCTGCCGGAATTCAAAAGCATTGCCTCCTACGCACTACCCGACTCCCCAATGCTGGACGAATTTAGATCCCGCATCAATTTAGAAGGCCCGGAATATTTTCTAACCAGTGATCAAAACATCACCAACCTAGTGCTGCGTTATAAAATAGGCATTAACTCTTCCAGACCGGTGCACTCTATCTCTTGGCTTTCTCTATATACTTACCAAGGACACATTATTTTTAACAAAGAGATTCAAGTGGTGTTTAATTCCGGTATGGATCAATACCAAAGCCGCAGCATCGATTCGGTCTTCCCAATCGACTCTATCTCACGTAACAACCGCATTTTTTTCCTCTCACCCAATCCAGAAATTGAAGCCATCGTGCTACCACTCAGCATTCAATATCTGGACGGCGGACGGTTGGAAGTGCCGTATTGAACACAAACCGCACTTTCGCTAAAACTAAAAATACTGCAACTGTATCTTGTAAATGCCCAAACCTAGCACAACTTCAAA
>VDHG01000116.1 GCA_006228005.1 Testudinibacter crocodili | reverse complement strand
GTATTTAGCCACAAACTCCGTCTGGGCGCAATCAAAAGATTAAAAAATCGGCAAATATTTTAGGGTCTGTTGATCTTTGTTTATAATTTGAGCTATAGACTATTTTTCGCCACTCTTTTTGCAAATAAATAAGGCAAAAGTTGTGAAGTTTAGTGATTCTAAACGAACGGCTTTTAACGCCGCTGTAGTAGCGAAAAGTAATGGCGAAAAAGAGTCATAGTCCTGCGGATTGTGTTTAAAATGAGCACACTCGTCGTTGTAATCCTCATCAATAGTCCCGCTATTGATTTCGGCTTACGCCTAGATTGTGCTCATTTTAAACGACAACTCAAAATATAAACAAAGATCAACAGACCCTAAACAAAATTATAGAATAAAGATCGACAAAATGCCTAATGCCGATTTTCTCTGTGCCCAACGAATAGCTGTCAAAATACTATTTCCGCTAAACTTAAAATAATAAATGTTATTATTATGTAAATAATAAATAAATATAACGTTAATACAAGAGAATTAATTTTTCCATTTTTTTGACGTAGGTCAAATAAATCGATTTGACAAAAAAATAATCAGTTGATCTGGGTTAATTCCCCTTAAAAATATTTGAAAACTTAAACAATAGTGATAAAATTCTGAGCAATTAACTTAATCCCTCACATTTATTGGAGCTATATCATGATTAAAGGTATTCAAATTACTCAAGCCGCTAACGACGCATTATTAAACTCTTTCTGGTTGCTGGACAATGACAAAGGCGAAGCCCGTTGTTTATGTGCCAAAGGCGATTTTGCTGAAGATCAAGTGGTTGCGATCAACGAATTAGGTCAAATCGAATATCGCGAATTGCCGGTTGACGTAGCCCCAACAGTCAAGGTGGAAGGCGGTCAGCACTTGAACGTCAACGTGTTACGTCGTGAAACGTTGGAAGATGCAGTCAACAATCCTGAAAAATATCCACAATTGACCATTCGTGTTTCTGGTTATGCCGTACGTTTCAATTCACTGACACAAGAACAACAACGCGACGTTATCGCGCGTACTTTCACTGAAAGTTTGTAATCCAGCATTCGCTGAACTAACCGGTTATACATCAAACCGTTATTGGCAAATCGTCAATAGCGGTTTTTGTTTGCTTTAATTTTAGGACATGCCCTAATATTCTACTTCATATTCAAAGATCCAACGTGAATGAATTTAATTCATCAGCCTATATGCCGTTTATTCTGTTCCAAATGACGATTATTTCTTATACTACGCTTAGGATGTGTTAATGTTTCATTCATTTATTTAAGGAAAAAAATATGACTTTTACTGTACGCGGCTTTGCCGCACTGGATACCCAAAGTGATTTAGTTCCTTTCAGTTTTGAACGTCGTGAGCCACTGGCACAAGACGTTGAAATTGAAATTTTATATTGTGGCGTTTGCCATTCCGATTTGCATACCGCGAAAAACGATTGGGGCGGCACGGTTTATCCAGCCGTGCCCGGACATGAGATTGTCGGGCGGGTAACTCGTGTCGGCAAAAATGTCAGCAAATTCCAAGTCGGTGACTTGGCAGCAGTCGGTTGTCTGATCGATTCTTGCCGCAGCTGCTCCAGTTGCCAGCAAGATTTGGAACAATATTGCTTAAACGGCTTTACCGGCACTTATAATGATCCCGACAAGCATCTGGCAAACCAACGTACTTACGGTGGATATTCAGAAAAAGTGGTGGTTGATGAACATTTTGTACTGCAAGTGCCGAGCCATTTGGATTTAGCCTCTACCGCACCGCTATTGTGTGCCGGCATCACCACTTGGTCGCCGTTGCGTCACTGGCATGTCAGTTCCGGCAGCAAAGTGGCAGTGGTCGGATTGGGCGGATTGGGTCACATGGCAATTAAGTTGGCAAAAGGTTTGGGGGCAGAAGTTACGCTGTTTTCCCGCTCACCGAATAAAAGCCAAGATGCACTGGATTTGGGCGCCGATCATGTGGTGATCTCCACTGACAAGCAACAAATGCAGGCGGTCAAAGGTGAATTTGATTTGATCATCGACACCGTGCCTTATGTACACGATATTAATCCATATGTTGCTACTTTAAATATCAGCGGCACGTTGGTTCTGGTCGGCTATTTAGGCCCGCTCGATCCGTTCTTGAACACAGTACCGATGATTTTGGGCAGAAAATCGGTTGCCGGCTCCGTGATCGGCGGCATTGCCGAAACCCAAGAGATGCTGGATTTCTGCGGAAAACACAATATTGTTTCCGATATTGAGTTGATCAAAATGCAAGACATCAATACCGCCTATCAACGTATGCTGAAAAGCGATGTCAAATACCGTTTTGTGATTGATATGGCATCATTGAAAAACGGGTAATTCAATTAAAATTTGAGTTAGATCTTGTATAAAAAATCAAATCGTTGATAATAAATTCCAGTCTAGGCTACTTTTTTAAGCAGCTAGACTGCTGACAAAGATTAACATACAGGTGGTATTATAAAAGTAGGGGCGGATTGTATAT
>VDHG01000115.1 GCA_006228005.1 Testudinibacter crocodili | reverse complement strand
ATTTGTAAATATTTAACGAATTATTATCGTGTAAAGTAAAATTTATTAGATAAAAAAGCAAATAGCGCTGTTAACATTATAATCGTTATGTGATACAGATCACAATAATAAATCCTATTTTAGGGATAAAACACTATTTGAAAAAGTTCCGGTCTATTTTGTATAAAAATATAAATTATCGTTATGCGGAGCACTAAGCCACTATCCTTATCCTAAGCAAAAATCCTATCAACTCCCTATCATCCAACAACCAAGCTCTCCTGCATCAACCCAAACCAACCTTGCATTTTGGATTTTATTGCTTCTAAATCAAGCTGTTGCTGTTGTGCCAGAAAACGCTGCCAGTAGGGATCGGCTTTGTTGCTGTCGTGGAAACCGTCTTGCCCTAATGCCTGAATTGCTTGCAATAACTGCTCGTCACTTTTAGCAGTGGATAAAAAATCAACGTAAAGTGCGGTCGGTAACGCCAACAAATCTTGTTCGGCACGCAAGAAATCCTGTAAATACACCTGCAATTGCTCATGGGCTTGTTGCGCTGAAATCGGTTGAAAATGATAAAATTGCACTTTATTTTTCTCCAGGCCATAAAAGTGCGGTGTGCCACTGCCGGGTTGCTGGAGCTGCAATACTAAATATTCGATCCAATATTGGATAACCTGCGTGGCTTTGACTGCGCCACTACGCCATGCTACTTTTTGCTGTTGGTATAAGCCGCTGATGTCGCCCTGCAATTGATAATGTTGTCCGTCGATCTCAAGCGCAACACGGATATTCAACGAATTGGCAGTTTGTGCCAAATAGGGCTCTATCACCGCACTTAATGGTTGCAGCCGTTCACTGAGCTTTTGTGCGCTGATTTCGGCAAAATTCGCCCGCGGCAATTCGCCTTTCAGTTTAAAGCGCTGCATTTGCGCTGCCCATTGTGTCTGAGGGTGTTGCAGCAGTTGTTCGCTCAGTTGATAGCGTTCCAGCGAATCAAGGCTGAAATTTTCGCTGTCTGCCCAATCAGTTTGATCGTTTTTAAATCTGACCCCAAGCTGTTTTTCGAAAAAATAGGCTAACGGTGATTGCACAAAGCGGATCAATTGTTCCAACACAATCACGCTGCTGACCGCACTTTGCTCCACATCACTGAGCGGTTGCATAAATTGATTGTATTGCAAATCTGCCGATGCTTGGTTCACTAGCCACTCTTTGGCAAAAGAGCGGTTTGGGTTGCTCAGCGCAAAATTTTCACGACTGAAAACGGTCATCGGGTGTTGCTGCACCAAATGCGACCGCACTTTATCTTGGCGCTGTTGTTCTGGGTGTTGCAGTGGATCAAATGCCGGAATCAAATCGGTTTGATCGCTCAAATAATCCAACAACTGACTGACCAACACCGACGGCTGCAACGCCTGATTATCGGTTAAAGAACGCCCGATATAACTGATATACAGTTTTTGCTGCGCCGATAAAATCGCTTCCAAAAACAGATAGCGATCATCATCTCGCCGCACCCGATCGCCCTTTTGTGGCGCATATTGCATCAAATCAAAACTGTTCGGCTGGTGTTGGCGCGGATAATCGCCTTCGTTCATGCCCAACAACGCCACCACTTTGAACGGAATTGCCCGCATCGGCAGCAAAGTACAAAAGCTCAATTTGCCGTTCAAAAAGTGAAAACTGTTGTCTTCATCGCTCAATTTGGCGTCAAACAGCTCAGCAATCACACTGCTGTCTAAAGTGTGGTCGTAACCCGCATCAAGTGCGGTTTGGCAAATTTCATCAATTCGTTTCGCCAAAAACAGCAGCACCGAGCGGCTTTGTTGATTATCACAGAACAGCGTTTTTAGCAGCCAATGCAACTGTTGCCGCCACTGTTCAATCGGCTGCGGTTGCTGCAACACTGACTGCCAATGTTGCAGGCAGTCTAAAAAGTCCCCCAGTTTTCCGACAATCTGGGCGCTTAACCCGTGGCTTAAATCAAAGGCGACGCTGTTCTGCCAAATGCCGTCGTTTTCACGCATCGCCGTGCCCAACAACATGCGTTGCAAACCGCTTTGCCACGCATTGTAGTTGGGCACAAAATCATTTTGATTAGCCGACAAGCCATAGCGAATACCGTTTTGCGCTACCCAGTTTTGTAAGGTTTCCAGTGCTTTAAGATCCAACTCAAAGCGTTCCCTCACTTCTGGCACATCGAGCAGCGCCAGCACCGATTCGGCGCTGAAATCGCTCTCTTTTAAGCGTAACAATTGCAAATAACTGGCAATCACTACATCACTATGGCTGTGTTTGCGATCGGCAATTTCGTAAGGAATAAAACGCGAATCGTTGTATTGATATTGCGAAAATACCGCATGGATATACGGCACATATTGATCGACATCCGCCAGCATGATCACAACATCTTTCGGTGTTAATGCAGGATCCTGTTGAAACCAGTGCAACAGTTGATCGTGCAGAATTTCTACCTCGCGCATCGGGCTGTGGCAAGCGTGGATCATCAGGCTTTGATCGTTCGGCGCAAGCAAAAATGGGGGGGCTGGCTGTGCTGGTTGCAGATTCAAAATTGCATTTTGCAATTGTGCCAGCAGGCTATTTCCATCCGCTTCAGCATAAGCATCAATTTCATTGGCGTCACTTTGGCTGAGCAACGCCAAGAAATCACGTCCCATTTTGCCCCAGGTCGCCAACAGCGGATTGCCAGTTTGCAAATAGCCGAGCGGATCATCTTGCCAGTCCGGCTGGTCCAATTGCGCCAATTGTTTGTTGTTTAACCACTCACCCAACCGCACTTTGCCGTTTTGTAATCGTTTACGCAATTTGAGTTGTTGCAAAAATGCCGGATCGATAATATCACCCCAGTAATACCGACACGGATTATTGAAAAACAGATGCACCTCGCAGTGCTGCGCCATCGCCTGTAACGTTTGCAGATAGACATTCGGCAGCGCCGAAATCCCAAAAATAAATAAACGTTGCGGCAAATGTGGCGGCTTTTGTTCATGCAAAAGCTGCAAATAGCGCTGATGCAAAGCGGCACGATGTTGGCAAGTTTGGTGATGTTGCGCCGCTTGTTGCTCAATCCGGGCATATAATGCACGCCACAACTGTCCTTGCCAACTGACCGCACTTTGCCACTCTGACGTCAGTTGATCATCGGCAAATGGGAGCGAAAGTGCGCTATCTGGTGGCGATTGGCTAGGTAAATGCTGCATAATCGCTTGGATAACCGCTTGATCATTATTCTGCTCCCAAGCCGTGATCCACTCAGGGCGGTAAACCAAATATTGATCGAACAGATCCGCAATTTTACCACTCAGTTGATATAGTTTTTGCTGTTCAGTCTGAGGCTGTCCGCTCAAATATTGTTTCAACTCAGCAAACTCCGGCAGCAATAATAGTGTTGGAATCAACGCCATCAAGTGCCACTGCATACTCTCTTTTTCAAACGCATTACGTTGCGGTACATTCGGCAAAGTGCGGTGGTATTGGTGCCAAATAAAACTGGCGGGCAACGGAAACGCAATATTGGCGGCGACACCGCAATTTTCGGCGATCTGCTGTTTCAGCCACTGCGCCATGCCTTGGCTCTGCACTAGAATCTGTTCGCTCTGGAAAGGATCCGATAGCGGCTGCAACCCCAACAGTCGGATCAAAAGCGCTTTCTGCGTCTCTAAATGGTTGGAATAATATAAATGTAACACCGCCACGCCTCTGCTTCGATTAGATAGCGTTATTGTCAACGAGAGTTCCAGCGGTTGCAAGTGCGATTATTCAGTTTCGATATTCAATGTCAATTCTCCCGCTGGAAACCGCACTTGCACCTGTTTTGGCTGGCAACTCACTTGAAAAAGCAGGTGATTTTGTTCAATGCGGTTCTGACAATCCAACCCCAAACGCTGGCGGGCAAACTGATTTTGCGCCAACAGCAACGCCTGATAACGTTGGTAGATCAACACGCCTTGCCGTTGCTGTGCCGCAGTCCAAGTCGAAATGCCCAACACGATGCTACTGAACAGGGCCAGCGTCAGCAACACGCCAAACAGGCTGGCGCCTTTTTTATACTGAATTCCTTTATAACAGATTGGTTTATAACGGATTAACTTATAACGAATTGAAATCATGCCAACTGTCACTCCGATACAACCATTGTTGATATTGCTCTGCCACGTTGTTCACCACGCTTTGATTAAATTCAATTTGATTTTCTGCTGATTGCAACGCAGTTTGATAGATCAAGGCACCGATAATCTTGCCTTCGCCCGATAACTTAAGCCTGCCGTTTACCAACACCACCCCATAAAAATCCTGCGCCAGCTGCCACTCGCTGTCATCCTCGATCCACAACACTCTGTTCGCAGCATAATCCGCTGCATTTAAAGGCAAATGAACAAAATCCGATTGCCGCCAGCCCGTTTGCCAATCTGGATGTAAAAAATTCGACCAGCCTTTTGCGCTCGCCTGCTGTGGCAAGGTTTTAAACAGCGTTAAACGATGGCAAATGATGCTATGCTGCTGATCTTGCTGTGAATCAGTAAAATGAATGCTGAAAAAATTTGCCTCCGACGACTGCACCACACTTTGTTGCCGACAAAGCGTATTGCCTTCAGCAACCACACTTTGCTGCAACAAATGTTCCCGTTGTTGCAAATAGCGCAACCGTTCGCCCAAATCGGCGCGATGTGATGCCAAGATCTGCTCGTCCAACATCAAAAACAGCAGTAATACGCTGGAGAGCAGCAACAGGCTGGTTAGGGTAACAACGCCTTTTTTCAGCATACTTTTCCTTTAATTTTTATGGGGAAGCCGTTTGACTGCCTTGCGCTAAGCGGTTGTTCAACGGAATTACCACCGCACTTTGATAGCGGATTTTAGGCTGTTTTTTATAACTGCCACCAATTTCTGCTAAAACACCTTTCCTGTTCGCCAACCACGAAAATCGTAGCAGATTAATTTGGTAGGTATCGGTATCAAGCAAATCGACCCAACCACGAGTATCGCAGCCTTTTTCTGCAATATAACCATTGCATTGTGCTTGCTCACACCCCTGAATCGTGCCGTTTTTATACATTGCGCGGGTTTCAATCATCTTGCTTTTCAACCGATAGCCAAACAACTCTTTTTGAATCTCGTTGGTTGTGTTGCGCTGTTCCTGCTGACACTGCGCTGCTTGATGACTGCCGACACAGCCGCTGTGATCCAAATCGTACCAAAACAGCAGACAACTGTTTGCCACCTCTCGATTCGCCTGTGTGATGCTGCTTGCCGTGCCGTCGGCATGGTTGAACAGCGCCACATTGGATTGTTCAAGGGTTTGTTGAATATGGTAAAAACCGCTGCGAGCAATATCTTTACTCATCAAATGTAGCACTTTGTGCAGTTCACGCTGCAACTGCAACCGTAGCAATAACTCACGATTCTGATTCGCCGCCTGGGTGAAAAACGCCACAATCAGCAACAGTAAAAATGAACCGAGCGCTATCGAGACCATTAACGCCAATAAGCTGGAGCCTTTTTTCCAGATGGTCAAATACCGCACTTGGCGAAAATTAATTGTCGTGCACGCAGGCACTGGCGGCTTGATCATTTTTTACCCTTAAACTGCCCACATTAAACAGCGAGAAAATAGAACGCGCTTTGCCTGCTTGCAATACAAAACAGGCCGCAGAAAACGTGTCACGAATCCCACTCAAGCGGCTGATTTCCGATGGATAATACTTTTTGCTGATGATTTGAGTTTGCTGCGGAAAACTCGGATAATAAAAATGCGCCTGCACTCTTTGCGGACAATGCTGCGGAATAAAACAGTCACAAATCAAATTATCCTTACGCTGCACGCTGACACACCAATTCTGTTTAGTGGCGTCACGATTAATCAGTAAAAACCAGATCTCGTGCGAGTTTTCGATCCGCAATTGCATATGTCGCAAAAAACCAAATAGCCGCCGCTGCTCTTTTTGCAACACCTGATAATCCGACAACACCTGCCACTGCGGCAGCATCCAAGTGGCAAGCGCACTCAGTAAAAATACCACCAGCAGTGTTTCCAACAAGGTAAATCCCTTCGCCATTTCCCCCTCCCGACGGCTCTATTGCCAGCCAGTTTAGAAAAATCGTTCAATAAGAAAAGTGCGGTCAGGTATGTTTGCGATCGGGATCGGAAAAATTGAAAACGAGAGTAGAAATTATGCCAGCTTAAAAACAACATATCGGCTTATAAAGCAGCAAGTAGATTTTTCTCTCATCATACTTGATTATATTTTTAACCAACCTATAATTCATCATATGTGATTAGTTATAAGGTTTTATAAGGTGTCACAATGTCTCATAAAACAATGACTGAACCACAAGCAATATTTACTATCAGTATTCTGAAGCAAGCGTTAAAAGCCATCCAAAAAATGCCACGCACTTTGCAAGAAGAAATCTATTTTGATTTAGAAGATTTATCTTTGTATGGAAATACACTGAAGGAACCTAAAGTTAGGGATTTAGGAAACGGCTTAAAAGAGCTTAGAACAACTGCCCAAGATGGAATTGCCCGCAGTTTCTTCTTTTTCCATATTCAGAAAAGAATATTTGTAGTGCATGCACTAGGGTCTGTTGATCTTTGTTTATAATTTGAGTTGTCGTTTAAAATGAGCACAATCTAGGCGTAAGCTGAAATCTTACTAGGACGAGTGTGCTCATTTTAAACACAATCCGCAGGACTATGAC
>VDHG01000114.1 GCA_006228005.1 Testudinibacter crocodili | reverse complement strand
ATATAAAACGGTGTTGTTAAACTTTAAATTATAGGATTGATTATGAGTGAATTGATTAAAAAATTATCTAACCTGCGTAGCTTGAGAGTATTGGCAAAAGATCTTTCTTTAGAACATTTAGAAGATATTGTTGCCAAATTTTCAAGTGTAATTGAAGAGAAAAAACAAGAACTCTCCGCATGGAAAAAGCAAGAAGAAGAGCGCTTGCAGAAGCTAGCTTCAGTTAAAGCGCAAATCGAAAACAGTGGATTGAGCAAAGAGGAGTTAGCCGCACTTTTATTGGATGGCGTTCCGGCAGCTGCGCGCAAAAAACGTAGCCAACGTCCGGCAAAATACCGTTATACTGATGAAAAAGGTGCACAAAAAACCTGGACAGGTCAAGGCAGAACACCTAAAGCCATTCAAGCTGCATTAGACAGTGGTAAAACGTTATCAGATTTTGAAATTTAACAATTAATCTTATTATAAGTAACTTATTAAAAATAAACCCTCAAGGGTTTATTTTTTTCTATATGAAGAAAACCATATGATTGAAAATAAAATATTATTAACTGAATGTTCCGACGATAAAGGCTTAATGGCAAAAATTGCTAATATTTGTTACAAACACCAGTTGAATATTACCCATAATAGTGAATTCGTTGATAATGGCTGTAAGCGCTTTTTTATGCGTACCGAATTGGAAGGAATTTTCAATGATGAAATGCTGAACACCGAATTAAGTCTGGCTTTACCGCAGGGCGCAAAATATAACATCATTACTCGCAAAACCAAGCGAATTGTTATTTTGGTTACAAAAGAAGCCCACTGTCTAGGTGATATTCTGATGAAAAATTATTATGGTGGTTTAGATGTTGAAATTGCCGCAGTGATTGGAAATCACGACGCCCTGCGCGAATTAGTCGAACGTTTTGATATTCCGTTTCATCATGTCAGCCATGAAAATCTAACTAGGGAAGAGCATGATCAACGCTTAGCTGAAAAAATTGATCAATACCAACCGGATCTGATTATTTTAGCTAAGTATATGCGGGTACTGAACCCTAAATTTGTAAAACGCTATCCTAACCGAGTGATCAATATCCACCATTCTTTTTTGCCCGCTTTTATTGGGGCAAAGCCCTATCAGCAAGCCTATGAACGTGGCGTAAAAATCATTGGCGCAACCGCACATTTTATTAATGATGAGTTAGATCAAGGCCCAATCATTATGCAAAATGTGATCAATGTTGACCACACCTATGATGCTAAAGCCATGATGCGTGCCGGGCGTGATGTTGAAAAAAGCGTCTTAACCCGTGCACTAGATTTGGCACTGAACGACCGTATTTTTGTTTACGATAATAAAACAGTTGTTTTGTGATGTATAAATAACCCCCTTCGAAATAGTTTCTCTGCGTGATAATTTTCATGCGGAGAATATCTTTGTAGTGTATAAATAAAACCCCTTCGAAATAGTTTCTCTACGTTACAATGTTTATGCGGAGAATATCTATCTTTACAATATCTGTAAATTATTAATAATCAGTAAAATAATACTGTAATACCTATTGATTCAATCAATAAGTCATCTTTGTTTTCTTAATTTATCTTTTATTTCATGAAGATATGAAATTTGTATTAAATTCATATCGATATTGTAATATTAAATTTATGCTTGTAAATAAAGGGGCTGTATGTTATAAAGCGTACTATAAATTACTATCGCTAATTGTAAATTTACAAAATATTATCTTTCTTTAGTACTACTTTATTTTAACTCAATCAAAAAGGGAGTTTTTGATGAAGCAATACCTTGCGATCGGTATCGCATTATTTACGTTAAATGCATGTTCATTACCTCAGTCTGCTAATACAGATCCCCTTGAACATTGGGACAACTATTCTGAGCAAATAGTTAGCAGCAAAGACATACAACCAAATCAAGGTTTGGTGGTTTTTTATCGTGAAGCGAACATTGATGGTCCGGCTGTCAATATTTACATTAATGGTGATTACCAAGCATCGTTATTGGATAATGCTTTTAGTGCAGTAGCACTATGTGCCAATCAAAATTTGCTCACATCCTCTTTAAGTACCAATACTAAGGGTGGCAACCGCACTCATGGGATCAAATTTATCTCTCCAAGCAAACAAATTACCTATATCAAAGTAAAACAAGTTAAGAATTCTGTTCCAGTATTTGAATTTGTCAAACCGGAAGTGGCAACCAACGAGCTGAAAGCCGTAAAAATGCAGACTCAAACCTTGTCGCGTGTTAAACAGTTGGATTGTGAAACCAATGGTTATGCTTTGATCTCAACTTCAATCAACTCAAATATTGCTTTTCCTTTGAATAAGCACAATTACAACGATTTGTCTGTTGCGGGCAAACAAGATATTCAAGCATTTATTTCTGAAATCAAAGCATTAAACCAACAAGCAATAAGCAAAATTGTGGTTAACGGTTACACCGATCCGGTAGGCACCGAAACTTACAATCAAACATTATCTGAAAAACGTGCGGCAGCAGTCAGCGATGCCTTGAAACAAGAAGGCGTAGATTTGCCGATTGTCGCAATTGGCTACGGCGAAAAAGAGCTGATCATTGATAGTTGTGCAGTAGAATCGCGAAATAAGACCAAACGAAACGAATGTAATCTAGCGAATCGTCGTGTAGAAATTGTTGTTTATGGTCAAGAGTAATCATATATAAACGGGTTAAATATCAGCAAGATGGAAATCACTCGATTCCGTTACTGGTAGCGTAATTATTTTTGTAAACAAATCAATATTGGATAAGTTTCGCCTTACCCAATAGCGTAAATTTTTTTGAAATTAGGATACAAACATGTCAACAACTTTAAAAGTCTTAAATGCTAAAACTGAAATTGCAAGCTACACCATCGCTAATGGTGAAACGTTAACCATTAAAGCGCAAGATGAAGTGAATTATCAATTAGTTGATAATCTAACCGGTTTAGGACCGCAAAATATTATTGCCAAACGTGTCGGCAATGATCTACAAATCTTATTAGAAAACGGTGATACCGTTCCGGATATCATTATTGAAGATTATTATGATAATGATGATCCAGCAGCGACGACCAACCTACTTATAGGACAGCATGAAAACGGTAATATTTATGCCTATGTTCCTGAGTCAGGACAAACCTCTGACGCGGTCAGCATGCTGGCTGAACAAATGGCTGCGCCGCAAGCATTGGGTGGTGATGAAATCAGTGGCTTGTGGGTGTTTAGTCCATGGTGGTTATTGGCATTAATTCCATTGGCTGCCGTTGCAATGGCTGCCGGTGGTGGCGGTAAAGGCGGTAGCGCAACCGATACCACTGCTCCAGATGCACCGACAGTCACAGAAGTGACTAATACCGATAGCAATGGTGACGGCACACCGGACAGCACCACCATCAAAG
>VDHG01000113.1 GCA_006228005.1 Testudinibacter crocodili | reverse complement strand
CATTTTGTCTACTATGCCTCTTTGTCAATAATCTAGGGCGGATGCAATCCGCCCCTTGTATCTACGGCTGATTAATCTCTTTTTCAATGATCTGAATTCATCTTGTCGATGGAATAAGGCATTATTGTCACTGCCACAGCGTTATTTCTGGCTGTTGTTATAATATTGATACGCCTCGTCAATCGAAGCAAAATTGTGCATATGCCCTGCTTCTAACACCGCCGCATTATCACAATATTCGCGCACTGCTGCTGGGCTGTGCGATACCAAAATGATCGAACGATCTTTACGTTTTTCAAACAGTTCATGTTTACATTTAGCCGAAAAACGGGAATCGCCTACTGCAATCACTTCGTCGATCAAATAACAATCAAATTCTACCGACAGCGATAACGCAAACGCCAAACGGGCTTTCATGCCTGAAGAGTATTTTTTGACCGGTTCATACAGATAGTCGCCCAATTCGGAAAATTCTTCGGTAAAACGTTTGACATAATCAATATCGACATCATAGATGCGGCAAATAAAGCGCAAATTATCCATGCCGGTCAAACTGCCCTGAAAAGCACCGCTAAACGCCAACGGCCAAGAGATACTCATGCTACGATCAATCGTGCCGCTGGTGGGTGGCTCAACGCCACTGATTAAACGAATCAGGGTCGATTTGCCTGCACCGTTGCGCCCCAAGATCCCAATTTTTTCGCCTTTTTGCAGCTCGAAGTTGATATTGTGTAGCACAGGTCGCCAACCACTACGGGTTAAATACCGCTTACTGACGTTCTGAACACTAATCATGACGGTTCGATTCCTTCACTAAAGTTTTTCACCATGAGCAAACCTATCAAAAGCATCGCCAAATTACAGACTAAAATGTACCAAGGATTTTCATAAGTGACTACACTGGAACCAAAATAACCATGACGAAACATTTCTGTACCGTGGATCATCGGAATCCATAACACATATTTATGTGCCTGCACCGGTAGTGTATGTACAAAAAAGAAGGCTCCAGATAGCGGCAACATCACAAAACTCAAGGTTCCCCAAATTTTACCAAACGGCTCTATATGATATGCAATAGAACAGATGATGAAACCTAGCCCAGCGGCAAACATCGCCATCAACATCCACGCTAATAGCATATAAAAAATATCTTGTGGCGGTTCAATCCAATTAATTGCAATTAGAATTGCCATAATCGTAATTTGTGCAATCGTTGCTCCGGCTACTTCTAGCAACATTCGGGAAATCAGAGTATCCAGCACCCTAACATTACGGTGATAAAGTAGGCTAATATTGCCTGAAATCGCACCAATCGAGCGATTTGATGCATTACGCCACATCATTGCCATTGGATAACCAGTAATCACAAAAGCAATAATATTTAAGGTTGAAATACGATCTGCTCGTAGAAATTTCCATAACAACACGATCACCAGTGTTAACAATAGTGGTTCGACAAACAACCATAAAAAACCAATATTTCTACGCCCATAACGAGTGATGATTTCACGCATCAATAAAGCGCCAATCACCCTTTTTTGAATGGAGCAGGATTGTCGAAACGTAGTTTGATCACCGTATTGCATCAGTTTTTATGCTCTCTCACACTGGCTAACATCAGGCTTAATACCCCATACAACATTAAACCAATAATTAACGTGGCAAAAATATTGTAGATTCGATACGGTTCTAAGGCTAAATCCGGTTTACTCGGTTGATTGATGACTTCCAAATAAAGTTGCTGACGATCGGCCTCGCCTTTGGCATTTTGTAGAGAGGTGATCGAGGTCGTCAGCTGTTGTTGCGCCAAGGTATTGCTCAATACCAAACGTTGATATTCTGCCGTTTGATTGGCAATGGAATCTCCACCGCCAAAAATGGTTTGAATTTGCTGTTGAATTTCAGAACGAATACTCTTTTCGCGTGCCTGCAAGGTTCTAACCTGTGGGTTTTGTGGTGAGATCGCTCGCACTTGATCCAACTGTGTTTGAATATTGATCAATTCATCTTGCAATTTTGAGATCAAGGCCAACTGCACTTCCGATTGCGCCTGCAAATCAAAAATTCCGTTCTTAATACGATACTCACTCAATGCCGTTGCTGATTCTGTCACCCGCTGTTCCGCCTCTTTTACGGATTGCTCAGCAAAAATAATGGTATCACGTCTAGCTCGCTCATTCAGGCGATTAATCAGGGTTTCGCCTAAACTCAATAACTCAGCATTAATTTTTTGCCCATCTTCAGCATTAAAAGCCCGAATCGTTAGAGTTGCAATACCAGAAGCTGTATCTAAACTAACCGATTCTCGTTTTTGAAAATAGCGATAAAAAGCCTCTTTTTCATCGCTTAAACCAAATGGATTAAAACGACTGAATAGATCGCCCTGTGTTTCATAAAATTGCCGAACCGGCAACACCGCTTCCAATTGCTCCAATGCACTACGCGAGCGCATAAATTCTTGCACAGTATAAGTATCGTCTTGTGAACGAGCAAAACCGACACTCTGTAACAGCGCGCCAACACCACTCAATGAGGCTTGACTGCGTGAAGAACGAACCACAAAACTGGACTCGGAAAGATAGATATCTGACGCCCAGAAAGTGAAATAAAAGATTGAACAAAAGGTTGGAATCAATACCGTCACCCAAAATAACGGATTAAATTTCCGCCAAATGCGTTTAGCTTTAATCGGTTTTAGCACTGGCTTCTCTGCGACTAATGTAGTCTCTGTCATCATATCACCCTATTAATTCGATAAATTATTGACACTGTTAGCCGTGCTGGTGACCGGCGAGGTAATCGAGAAAATAATTCTCAAGAATTTTTGGAATTCCGCTAACGGCGCATTCGAAACATACACAATATCTTTATTTTGAATCGGGAAACGCTGCAACCAAAACAGTGATTTTGGCTCTAACAAATTGAGGCGATACACTGTCGGCACATCCATACCAACACCATAACCACGCCCCTGCCAAGTAGCTTTATCTTGTGCACTCAGCTTCTCAAACGGCAAATAACGGAACACAAACACCCCACGTGGATCAGAACGAGTGTCAATCAACCCGCCCATGCGGCCGATAGCTTCCGCCAACGTCAAACCTTTAGCCGAAAACCGCACTTCACGATTGCTACCCACCGCCCCAAGTGCGGTAAAGCTCAATGGATTATTTAATAACGAAATCACATCGCCAGAACGCAATCGGATATTTTCATTTGGATTAGACGCCAGTCTTTCTAACGAAATGGTTTTGACCTCACTGCCGCGAGTCAACTGCACTGAAATATCATAAGCATTTTCCGTCGCCCCGCCAACAGCCGCCACCGCATCCAACACCCTTTCGCCATGGGCTGTCAGCGGCATACGGACGCTGTTGCCTTGGCGCAACACAGTGACATTGGCCGAATTGTTTTTCACCAAACGCACCATCGCCTGTGGCTGATTCGCCATCGGACTTAAGCGACGCACAATCTCTTTTTGAATCTGCTCCGGTGTTTTGCCTCGCACTGAAATAGCCCCTAAGAATGGAATCGTAATTTTGCCACTCTCACTCACCATCTGCTCCGGCAAACTGGTCAACTGCGCCCCACCGGTTCCACTTTGATTCAGTACCCCACCAAACAATACCGCCGGCGCCGCTTCCCAAATCATCACGTCCAGCGTATCGCCCACATTCACCGCACCGTTATAGCTATTCGCATTGGCAAAATGGCTAAACGACTGCGCCTGCTGCTGGTTGAAAAGTGCGGTAGCGACATTATCCTCCACCTCCACCACTTCCACCGTCGGCAGATTTTCCGTGTTTTGATTTTGCAAATCCATCACCCGACTTTGGCTAGGCCCCGAAGTCGGCATGCTATTACAGGCTGCCAGCGTTAGGCAGCAGAGGGAAAGGGTTAGTTTTTTCATCTTCATCGTTATAATTTCTGCATTGGTATTGTGTGAGATAAATCATGAGACTCAATTTAAGCATAATTGTAGCATTGTATTCCTTAAATTAGCCACAGAAAATCCCTTAGCAAGTAGAGGTTTTATATTCAATTGGGCTCATGTCATTCAGCCACAGTACAATACATCGTATTTGAACAGCAGCTGTAAATGATGCAAGCATTTTAGCATAACGAGTAGCAATGCCGCATCAACGTTTTAAATACAAAAAAGCATTCCCTACAAGATGACAGATGCGATACAGCTCTTTATCATAGCTACGTTGCTGCTTGCGGCGGTTGCTTTTCGGCGAGATAACTGCTTCACACTTTTGCTGGGCTGATTTCTCAATAATCTCATTGCTGTCATAGCCTCTATCTGCCCAACAAGTTCTCAGCGGCAATCCCGTCAATCAAGGCTATTGCCTGCGTGCAATCAGAAACAGTACCTGGCGTAACAATAACTCTGATCGGCATACCATACGCATCCACGACCAAATGTATCTTGGTATTAAGCCCTCTTTTGTAAGTCCCATCGCTTGGTTGTAGCCTTTCGTTCCTGCTGCGTGCAAGTGAACCTTACAGTGTGTGGCATCAATCATCAGCCACTCGAAATCTGATTGGTCAATCATCGCTTCAAGTAAGCTTTCCCACGTAGCATTATTGCGCTAACGAATAAATCACTGGTTCAGCATTTCATTTGCCATATTCGGGCGGTAAATCGCACCACGGAGCACCAGTACGCAATATCCACAATACGGTATTGATAAAAAGGAGATTATCTCGCGCAATGCCGCCCCGTTGTCCCTTTAGTCCGTGTAAATGAGGCTCTAATAAAGCCCAAGCTTGCTCGGATAAGTCGTGGTAGCGCTGGAAGTTGGTCATGAGGAATCCTTAAATAGGATAGATTTATACTAAATATTGATCCTAAATAAGATAACTTAAAACTTGTGCAAACACTATATAGCTCAAAATATAATCAAATTAGGTATTCTTCATATCCGTCAATGCTTTAAACGCATGCGAGGTAAATTCGTAAACTTACCCTAAAAAGGCACAAGCTAAAATCAGAGATTTCTGTCATCATCATCTTGATGGAGGAAATCATGAAACGTTCAAAATTTACAGAAACTCAGATAGTGAACATTTTAAAATTAGCCGAGCAAGGTGCCAAAGTGACCGATATTTGTCGGGAGTACGGCATTAGCATTGCAACGTATTACCAGTGGAAAAGCAAGTACGGTGGCTTAGAGGCGTCCGATTTAAAACGCTTATGCGATATAGAGGCAGAAAATGCAAAGCTAAAGAAAATGTACGCTGAGTTAGCGTTGGAAAATGCAGCGATCAAGGATTTGCTGGGAAAGCTTTAACGCCGGAGCGACGACGAGAAGCGGCTCAACACTTGGTTGAGCAGGGGTTACTCTCGATTTCCAAAGCGTGTCGTTTGACACGCCTTTCTCGTCGCAGTTGGTACCGGCCTGACCCAAGTCTGCTGCGCCTTGAACGGGATCAGCCGATTATTGATGCCCTCAATGCGATTATTCAGGAGCCAACGCATACTCGTTGGGGCTTCTGGAAATGTTTTTATCGATTGAGATTGGATGGTCAAGTCTGGAATTTTAAGCGAGTATGGCGTATTTACTGTGCGATGAATTTAAATCAAAACGTCGTACTAAAAAGCGGTTGCCAGAACGAAAGCCTGCCCCTTTAGCGGTTCCTGCTGAATCGAATTATAGTTGGTCCTTTGACTTTATGAGTGATGCACTTTATAACGGTACACGTTTCAGAGTACTGAATATCATTGATGAAGGCATCAGGGAAGCCTTAGATATCGTGGTTGATACCTCGCTACCAGCAACCAGAGTGGTGAGAACCTTGGAGCAGCTTAAAGCAGAAAAAGGGCTGCCTAAAATGATTCGCATGGATAATGGCAGTGAAATGACCTCACATGTCTTTATTGATTGGTGTGAAGCGAATAACATCACGCTTTGTTATATTGAGCCTGGCAAACCGAACCAAAACGCCTATATAGAGCGATTTAATCGTAGCTATCGCACAGAAGTTCTAGACCCGCATTTGTTCTCCTCGTTAGCTCAAGTGCAGGAGCTAAGTTGGGCTTGGATGTTAAGTTATAACGAGGAACGACGCCATGAATCACTGGGTAATTTCCCCCCTGGGGAATTTACCCCCTAGCGAATTTAAACGACAGTTAGCAGCAGAAGTCTCTAGTTATGAACTGTGCGCTTGACGGTAAGCTTACGGTATTATCTGAACAAGAGATTGATAACTTAGTTGGGATTAATTATACAGGTGCAATTAACGTTGCCATTGCTGCAAAACCTCACTTGGAGCAAACAAATGGAATGTTATTAAATTTCACATCCAGTTCATACACACGAGGACGAGCATATTACTCAATCTATTCATCTTCTAATGCTGCTATAGTTAATTTTACCCAAGCATTGGCCGAAGAGTGGAGGCACTTCAAAATTCGGGTCAATTGCATAAATCCTGAAAGAACAAAAACTCCAATGCGGACAAATAATTTTGGTGCCGAAGATCCCTCACTATTACTTAGTGCCGAAGAAGTTGCTCATACTAGTCTTGCTATGCTACTTAATAATAAAAGTGGTTTAATCATCGATATTAGGAAAGATGGACGGTAACCTTTAACCGGGTATACAGATCAAAGTATGCATTATATTTATATAGATACCAAAATCACTGGCGCCATACAACAATTAATCGGCTATTTTGTTTCCGATATTTTCGATTATCGAGATTTCTTTGTTTATTTCAAAACCTATAAAAAGAATACAGCTCACTTTTCTAAATTACTGGCGGCTTATCATATTCAACATAAAGGTTTTAAAAAAATTTCCGAAGTAAAAATGGACGATGGTAGCATAGTATTTTATCCTTTTAATGCCCAATCCAACTGCCGGATAGTATCCAACCGTAGGCTGGCACATATCTTTGTTACTCACGGAGAAAGCAATAAAGTTTCCTCAGTTAAGCCGATTATCCGCATTTATGACTATGTGATTACGGCTGGGCAAGCCGGTATCGACCGCTTGGTGCGCCATGGTATTTTTACCCCATACGATGTCGAACACAACCGCATTATACCAATGGGAGACACTTTCATAGGGCAAACCGGTTTATCCTCTTCTACCCCTCAACAACATACCATCTTTTACGCACCTACTTGGGAAGGAGGCATTCCATCAGAAAACTATTCCAGCCTTGCTCACCAAGGTTTGCTAATCGATGTTTTAGTGCAAGCAGCCAAACATTATGACCTGCCCTATATTATAATTAAGCCGCATCCCAATACCGGTCACCGTCTGAAAGCGTACAAAGAATACGTCATTCGGCTGGCTGCGGCTTTAAAAGTACAAGGTCTAATTCCAGCAATCTACGCACCGCATCTAGATATTTCTTTCTTCACAAGAATTCGCCTAAAAAGACAAGGCATCAACTTAATAAAAAATTTATCTGTCTACCATGCGGTTGCTGGTTTTTGCGATGTTTCTGCTATAGAGACCCAACTGCTGAATGAAAAAATACCTTACGGCTTGCTATGTAAGCAGGAGCATTTCAGTTATTTACAGTCAGCTGGTATCCTCAAGCTCTACCATGAAAATTTAATCTGCTTCGATCAGCCAGCTCAAAGCAACTACAGTGCTCCCTACCTCTCGCCAGAATTGAGAGCCTATATGATAGACAACACTTTCGAGCAAATTCCTTTTTATTCCAGAATAAAAAAACTGGCAGAGCTTATTCAATAAACACATTATTTTAGTTAAGGAAATCAAAACGATGAAAATCTGGCTATTCGGTACTTACAAATGGCATGGCAACCCCAAGGCATTATTCCTCTACATGACAGCCAATTGCCGTAACACCCACGATTGCTGGTGGATTGCCGATAATAAAGAAGACGCAGATAGCTTGAAAAAGCAAGGAATCGAAAAAATCACTTACAGTAACAGCAGCAAAGCATCGAATCTATTCGCCCGAGCAGACGTTTACGTTACCGAAAATTTTCGTGAAAACTACCCGCAAGAAATACCTGAAGATCTTGTCATCTTCAATACTTGGCACGGAGTGGGGCTCAAACACATCGAGCTGGCTTTAGGTGAGCAATCCGTATTGGCCAATGGCGTGGTACGCAAATACATCAAAAACCATACTTTATATAAAGACAACACCTATTTCCTAGCAACCTCACAAGCCATGGAAGAGCATTTTCTGGAAGAAACCGTGGTCAAGCCCAACCAGATTATCCGTGGTAGCTACCCCAGAAATGTCGTTTACAGCCAAAATATCTCAACCTATGATTTTGCCCAGGTGAGCCATATTGATTTAAGCAAAGCAAATCAAGTCATCTTATTCGCTCCTACCTACCGCATTACTACCATCGAAGGTATATTCCAATACCTGCTGCCAGACTTGGAAGCCATTAAACAGCAGATGCAAGCCCAAAATAACGTCTTTATCATCAAAGTACATCCTTTTATGACCAAAGACGCCTACCACCAGCAAATGCGTACAGCCTACCACAATGACCAGCATATCCTGTTTTGGAATGACGACTACGATATTTACGAAATCTTCAACCAAATCGACATTGCCATCATCGACTATTCCAGCATTTTTTACGACCTGCTGGAAGCCGGTGTCAAACGCTTTGTCCGCTATATTCCCGATTACGAAGAATACATCAGCCATTCCGAATTTATCGGTGACTATTTCAGTCTGACTGCCGGAGAGATTGCCAAAGATTTCAACAGCCTGCTGAACATCCTGAAACACCCTTTGGCCAAATCCTCAGATCTTACCCATATCCAGGATTATTTCTTCTCTTATGCCGATCACGGCAGTATCCGTGAAATGATTGAAGAAATCGACCAAATTCAGGTGGTACACGACACACACAAAGAGCTGCATAGCTTCGACATTTTCGACACCCTGATTCGCCGCAAAAGCATGACCCCCTTCAGCATTTTCTACTACATGCAGAAAATCATGCTGAATGATCACGCCACTACCCTGCCGACATATGTTATCGACAACTGGGTACGGGTGCGTTCACAAGCCGAATATGATATTCGCGATGCCTACGCCAAAACCCAGCTGGAAAGAAACAGCGACAGTCTTGAAATCACTCTCGACGACATTTATGGCCAGCTCAAACTACATCTCAACCTCCCAGATACACAAATCGATTACCTGAAACAATTGGAAATTGATGCGGAAATCGAATATATCGAGCCAATTCCCGAACGTATCGAGCGCTTGCAGCAAGTCAAGGCAGCCGGACACGATGTGATACTCATGAGCGACATGTATCTGCCCAAGGCCGTGATTCAGGCCATGTTGGAGAAAGCCGCCCCCGGGCTGCTGGAAATCGAACTCTATCTCTCAACGGAAGTTGGCCACCAAAAATCCACCGGCAAACTATTCAAACATGTTTTCTTCAAAAATAAATATGACTATTCCCGCTGGGTGCACTACGGCGACAATATCAAAGCAGACGGCACCTCACCGCGTCGCTTTAACATCCAAACCTTTGTGCACCATCCCGATACTTTTATTCGTTTTGAAAGCACCATGATTGAGGCCATGAGCATACGCGTGCGCCATGATGCCTACCTTCTGGCAACCAAATGGCAGCGCTTCCGTACCGAAGCAGTCAAGTACAGCGAGAGCAATCAGGAATTCGACCAAAAGTACTATGCTTATGCTTATGCCGGCAGCGCCTTGGTTCCTTATGTGCACTGGAGTATTTTAGATGCATTGCAACGCGGCTATGAAACCCTGTATTTCATTTCTCGCGACGGCCACTTCCTAAAGCAGATTGCCGACCAAATCATTGCCCGCAAAGGCTATCGCATCAACACTCGATTCATCTATGGCTCACGTCAGGCATGGCGCGTGCCCTCCTACATTGATGAGCTGGATTCCGAAATGTTTGGCGGGTTCGGCAACTTTGTCGGCATGGATTCTTTCGATGATCTGGTAAAAGCCAGCTGGATTTCCGAACAGGAGTTGCTTGAGCTTTTTCCCCAATTCGCCACTCTGAAAAAACTGCCGCATCTGCGGGGAGAAACTGCGGAAAACATCCGCTCCATTCTAAAAAACTCTCCGGTATACCACCAAAAAGTATTGAAAATCGCAGCCGAACGACGCGAACTGGTGTGTGAATACCTGAAACAAAATATCGACTTCAACGAACGCTTTGCCTTTGTAGAATTTTGGGGGCGTGGTTATACCCAAGACGTATTCGCACGCTTACTGGAAGCCAGTGCGGGTAAAACCGTGGATACCAATTTCTATTATGCTCGCAGTTTCGCCCCCAACAAACCGAATATCCACCGCCACAACTTTATCGTCGCGTCGAAAAACTTTTCTTATTTCGAGCCGATCTTTGCCAGCACCCCCTACCGCAGTATCACAGAATACTATCAAGATCAACAGAGTGGCAAAGTCAATGCTGTTATCATACCACAACCGAATGATATGGCAGCCGTATTCGAAGAGCAATTCAGCCACTTTATTCAAGATTATCTTGATGTTGTCACTACCGATAATATGCAATTCATCTATGAATTGGCGAATTTCAGCTACGACTACCAGCTGAAAAACCACAACGACCAGTTCATCTGTTCAGTATTTGCATCGCTGAAAGACAACATCTCAAGTTATGGCGAGACACGCGAATACGCACCGGCAATTACACTCAAACAGTTACAGGCGGCCACCTCCAAACAGGATTTGGACAAATTGACCACATCAATCGCCATTTCTTTAGCCCGCAGTAAAGAAGATGCCTATCAGTATTATCAAAAAGTCTATGCCAAAATGAAGTTTCCAAAAGTAAGCAGCGGTTTATCTAGACGGGTCTATGCAGTCAATGATCTGAGCGACTACGTCTATGCAGTTAAGCCTCCCTTCCAGGCTTGCTGCATCAAAAACAATGCTCTTTATACAGATGTATCATTCAACGAAGACACAAAACGCACCGATATGATTTTCCCTGAAGGTAAAGTTTTTGACGTAATTGCGATTGAATGGCTAAAAAACGGTGTACCACGACTGGTTACCAGAGAAGGCTATTTGACTGCGCACAAGCAATGGGTAGCTTATTACGGCATCCCACCAACTAGCGAATCCAAGAAGCAAAATGTTCCACAGAAATTACAAGATAAACATAAAAAAACCAAGGAGAAATTTAATCACGCAACTGCAAAGATAACCGAATTGGAATCGGAACCATCTAGTCGGTCAATAAAATCAAGAAAATTAAATAAATTCAGACGTAACCCTTATCTATTTTTTAGAGATTCAAAAAATCCTGCCACCCGGGTACTGCAATATTGCTTTAATGAGCAACACTTTGTTGGCAAGTTATTGTCTAATCTGATACGCCGTTACCTATAGATAAAACCCGTTGGCTGATACGACTACAAAGGCTGTATCAGCCATACCAAATCACCTGATATTCTGAAAGGAAAGCCATCATGGCCGCCAAAATGAATAAAAACTTTATTGCACAATTAATCGAAAAATTAGAAACTGTCAATAAATCTAGTTACCATATTTTTACCGAACAAGATTTGACTCTGAGGAAATTGACTCAATCCAACCAAGAAGCCAGAGAAAAAATTACTAAAGAATTTTTACAACTGGCTTCTATGCTCAATAAGAATGAATTAACCAAATTTAGTACTCAACGGCAGAGCATCGTCAATAATTTGTTACAAGCTCCTTATGACGCGAAGGCCGCGTTTGGCATGCATAAGGCTTTTTTTGCTGAACGGCACGAAATGGCTATGTTTATTTTGGAAAACCTGGTCGACTTGAAAAAAATTACTCAATACAAAATCGACAATGCCACTCCAGCAGGCTCGTATAAAATAAAAGTATTTACATATTGGCATGATGCTAACAGCTTACCGCCTTTGGTTTCACATTGTCGCGCAAGTCTGAAAAAATACATTTCATCAGAATTTGATTTGATTATTCTGGATGAAAACAACTATAAAGATTGGATTGACTGTGATTTGGAAAATCTGAGAAACAGTATATCCCAAGCCCACTTTACCGACTTGCTAAGGCTTCGCCTGCTCGAAAAATGGGGGGGATTTTGGCTTGATGCTACCTGCCTGTTATCTGAAGATTTTTACACTGCAACCCATACCATCAGACAACAAGAACACTTTTTCTTTTCTTATATTAATTCCCGTGTAGGCAACTGGTTTATCTGGAGCAAGCCCCATAGCTACGTTATTACCATGATTTCAGAAGTATTAACATGTTGGTGGGCTCAAAAAAACCGGTTGACCAACTACTTCATGACCCACGACATTATTGAAATGTTGTATTGGGTGGATGATGAATACAGAAAGCATTGGGACAACATGTACAAACTACATCCGAAAAACGCCCTATTAATACTTAGAGAGTACAATACTATCTGCTCCAAAGATGAATTTAATATTATGCTAAAATCATCTTTTGTTCACAAATTGAATTATAAATACGATACTAACAAAATTACCAAATCAGGTTCCTTGGATCGATTGCTCCATAATGAAAACGATCAGTAGTATAAATGATTACTTATAAGATAAACTGAATAATCAATTCCAATATTACACAGGATACCACTGAATAATCACCAATACGATTAAAGCAACATTTTACAAATTATAATGTTATTACTGAATTTCACTTAATTTTCTAAATCTAATTTAAATCCAACTTGAAAATATAACGAAGGTACTTATGTTCACTTTAACAAACATTCACAATTCTAACCCCTTCACCCTTTTCGGTGGTATCAACGTCCTTGAAGATCTTGATTCCACACTAAAAGCCTGTGAACAGTATGTGGCAGTAACGTCCAAACTCAATATTCCGTTTGTGTTTAAAGCATCTTTCGATAAGGCAAACCGCTCTTCGATTCATTCTTATCGTGGTGTCGGGTTGGAAGAAGGGATGAAAATTTTTGCACAGGTGAAAAAAGAGTTTAATGTGCCGGTAATCACCGATGTACATGAACCTTGGCAGGCTGCGCCGGTTGCTGAAGTGGTGGATGTGATTCAATTGCCTGCTTTTTTGGCACGTCAAACCGATTTGGTTGAGGCGATGGCGAAAACTGGGCGGGTGATAAATATCAAAAAACCACAATTTTTAAGCCCACATCAAATGGGTAATATTGTCGAGAAATTTAAAGAAGCCGGTAATGATAAATTAATTTTGTGTGAACGCGGGGTTAATTTTGGTTATGACAATTTAGTCGTGGACATGCTCGGTTTCGGGATTATGAAAAAAATCAGTGGTGGTATGCCGGTGATTTTTGATGTCACTCACTCGCTGCAACAGCGTGAAGCGGGTGCAGCGGCTTCTGGTGGGCGTCGTAACCAGGTATTGGATTTGGCATTGGCAGGCATGGCAACCGGCTTAGCCGGGCTGTTTCTGGAATCACACCCGAATCCGGATCAAGCCAAATGTGATGGTCCAAGTGCATTGCCGCTGAATCTGCTGGAAGATTTCTTAATCCGTATCAAGGCAGTAGATGACGTGGTTAAAGCTTTTCCGGTGTTGGATATCTGCTAATCTGTTTTTTGTTTGATATGCCAGGTTAATATTTGGTATATCATTTACTTCGGGTTATAACCATAAAAATTTCGAGTTTTAGGATTATAACCCTAAAACTTTTCTAAACAACTGTACTATACTATTCTCATTTAGCTGACATTAATCATTGCTTATGAAACCCAAATCCTTGATTTTTTCCCGTGGCATTTTAGCGATACCGCACTTGCGCTCTTTTTTGCCAGATGTTGAAATGGTGGCAAAAAGTCTTTTTGGGTCATTGCAAGTGGATCAAGTTTTGGGGTGGGGATTTCGCCCTTCAACTCAGAAAGCACGTGGCTATGCAGCAAAGCACCAATTGCCCTATGTTGCACTGGAAGATGGTTTTTTGCGTTCGTTGGGGCTGGGTGTACAGGGCTATGCGCCGTTTTCAATGGTGGTTGATGATCTTGGGATTTATTATGCTACAGAAAAATCTTCGCGACTTGAGCAGTTAATTTTGGATAAGTCAGCTGATGATGGATTATTGCAACAAGCTGAAACCGCACTTGAGTTGATTTGTGGTTATCAACTATCTAAATACAATCACGCACCGAATTTCGTAGCACCTGCAAAAAATAAAGACATTGTATTAGTGATCGATCAAACCTTTGGTGATATGGCGGTGAAATATGGGCAAGCTGATGCAGCCAGTTTTCAAGATATGCTGCAAAGTGCGGTTGCTGAAAATCCGGAGGCGGAAATTTGGGTGAAAACTCACCCTGATGTAATCAGTGGCAAAAAGAAAGGTTATCTGACCGCACTTTCTGCTGAGTTTTCTCAAGTGCGGTTATTGGCGCAAGATATTAGTCCACTTTCATTGCTGAAACAGGTAGATAAAGTCTATTGTGTCACTTCACAAATGGGATTCGAGGCGCTATTTGTCGGCAAACCGGTGGTGACATTTGGTGTGCCGTGGTTTGCCGGTTGGGGGTTAACCGACGATCGCCATCCTCAAATCCGCATCATGCAACAACAGCAACGCCGTGCCGACCGCACTTTATTGCAGCTGTTTACCGCCGCTTATTTGCAATACAGCCGTTATATTAATCCGAACAACGGGGAGGTCGGGACGATTTTTGAGGTGATTGACTATCTTCACCAAGCCAAATTATTGAACCAGCGCTTGAGTGGCAATCTTTATTGTATCGGGATGTCACTCTGGAAAAGAGCGGTGATCAAACCTTTTTTCCGTTTTCCAAGCTGTCAATTACATTTTGTTGCCTCATACAAAAAACTGCAATCTAAACCTTTAAAAAAGGAGAGCCGCTTATTAATCTGGAGTCAGGGCAAACCGCAACTACTGGCTTATGCCGAGCAGCATCAACTGCCGGTGTTACGCATGGAAGATGGATTTATCCGCTCGGTCGGGCTCGGCTCCAATTTGGTGGCGCCACTTTCCTTAGTGATCGATGATTTAGGTATCTATTTTAATGCCCAGTCGCCTTCTCGCTTAGAGGATATTCTGCAAACCCAAGCGTTTTCCGAACAGGATTTGCACAGCGCTGAGCAGCTTCGACAGCACTTAATTGCGGCTAATATCGGCAAATATAATATCGGTGATACGGAATTTAGCCTCGATAGCCACAATAAAAAATCGATTTTAGTGCCGGGGCAGGTGGAAGATGATGCCTCGATCCGCTTTGGTTCGCCACAAATAAAAAGTAATCTTGAATTATTACAACAAGTGCGGTTAAATAACCCCGATGCTTATATTGTTTATAAACCGCATCCCGATGTGTTGAGTGGCAACCGTGTCGGTGCAATCAAATCCGATATTGTTTTGCAATATGCCGATGAAATTGTCGAAAATGCAAATATTTTACAATGTATTCAACACGTTGATGAAGTGCACACGATGACCTCTTTAGCCGGCTTTGAGGCGCTGTTGCGACATAAAACCGTGCATTGCTACGGGCTGCCGTTTTATTCCAATTGGGGGCTAACTGTTGATCATTTATCGCTGGCAAGGCGTCAGCGAAAGTTGAATTTGGCACAGCTTATTTCAGGGGTGCTGGTGTATTATCCGCAATATGTTACCCCAAACGGTGGCAAAATGATCGATGTCCAAACAGCGATTGAGATTTTGCAGCAGCAAAAAAATCAGCTAAAAGACAGTGGATTACAACGTCATTGGATAAAAAAACAGCTAACCAAATTAAAACATCTTTACCTAGCACTAAAATAAACAGTTAATACATGCTTCTTGCTTTAAATTTGATAAGATGATTGAAATAATCATGATGTTGGAGTTTTATGCTTAGCCATAACTTAGATGATTTAATCACCTCTACCGAGCGTATCCTTTTGTTGCAAGGACCCATTGGGCATTTTTTTCAGGATTTTGCGCAATGGTTACAATCGCAAGATAAAACGGTATATAAAATCAACTTCAATGCCGGTGATGAATATTTTTATCCAAATACATTCGAAAATGCTTTTGCCTATCGTGATTCGATTGAACAATTTTCCGATTATTTAACCCGCTTTTGCCGTGAACATCAAATCGATGCCTTAGTCTGTTTTGGTGACAATCGGCATTACCACAAAATTGCCAAAAAAGTTGCCACTGCGTTAAACCTTTCATTTTGGGCGTTTGAAGAGGGCTATTTCCGCCCGGATTACATCACCTTGGAAAAAGACGGCGTCAATGCCTTTTCAACCATTCCGCATGAGGCTGATTTTTTTATCCACCGTTGCCCGCAGGCGGTGGAACCACCAAAACCGCAAAAAGTGGCGCAAGGCTTTATTCCAATGGCTAAACTGGCGATCAGTTATTATCGCAAAGCGTATTTAAACCGAGCGCAATACCCGCACTATCGCCATCACCGTATTCTGAATGTGCTGTATTACATTAAATTATGGATAATTTCTGGAATCAAGCGACTAAGCTATGTCATTCGTGATCACTCCTTTGCCAAAAAGGTAGAACAAGGACGTTTTGGCGACTTTTATATTCTGCCGCTGCAGGTGTATAACGACAGTCAGGTGAAAGTTCATAGCGACTACAGCAGTGTCGAGCAATTTCTGCGCCAAGTACTGGACTCTTTTGCTCAAACAGCGCCGGATAATTTAAGTTTGATCGTGAAACATCACCCGATGGATCGCGGCTTTATTGATTACCAACAAGTGATCAATGAATATAAGGCCCGCTACCCCCATTTGAATACACGCTTATATTACATTCACGATGTGCCGATGCCGGTTTTCTTACGCTATGGCAAAGGCATGGTCACACTGAACAGCACCAGCGGTATTTCTGCGCTAATTCACAGCATGCCGGTCATCACACTGGGGCGTGCCCATTACAATATTCCAGGCTTAACCTATCAGGGAACATTAGAAAATTTTTGGCATACCCCCGGAAAACCCAATATGAAACTGTTCTCCGCCTACCGCCGCTTTCACCTTAACAAAACCCAGCTGAACGGTAGTTTTTATAATCGTGTGATTCTGCGTTATCCGTATTATCCACAAAATTAAAGCTGATTTCTGTTCCTTGCTCCCCTAAAATTCTTTAGAGAACGTCAACCGCACTTGCTTATTTTGATTGGTATGAATCGGAATATTCGAGCGGTTGTCGCTGTAATGAAACGATAAACGCGGTGAGAATCCTCGCCATGACCAATCGCGTTTTAAAATATCCGCACTTACATTCCAGCGCTTGTCTTGGCGCTGAGTGCGAAAAAACGGATCGGCAGCAAGGTAACGGGTTGTGGTATAAGACAAATGCCCACCAAGGGTCAGTTGTTGAAAATCAAAATGGTGCCGAATGCCACTTTGCCAACTCAACGTGCGGTAAGCATAGCTCTTTTCCGCAGCCCGATTGAAGCCTTGCTGCACTCCCCAATAGTAACTGGTGCGACCTTGCGAAAGATGGATCAGTTTTGCCGTTGCCCAATGCTGCCAGCCACGCATATAGTCAAACTGCGGACGGTAGTGTAGCTGCTGTGACTCCCACGATAGCGCAAGTCGCCAATCCGGTTGGATACGCCAAGCATAATCCAAACGCAACACACCACCGTGGTATAACCCTTTATGTTGATACAGCACATGGTGTCCGCCCAGTGCAACATCCAGCGAGTGTCGTTGCTGTGTGCCGAAACTACGCCCCAGCATCAAGCGACTGACTGTTTGATCATTATATTTATTCGGAAAATCCGAATGCTGCAATGCACCGCTAACAAACCATTGATATTGCTGTCCGAAACGCTTTTCAGCGTTAATCCCCCATTGCATCCCAAGCCCGCGTTTTGCCTTGCTGGACTCAGTCAAAAAATATTCTTTGCCGTCTAAGATGAAAGATCGGCGGTTGCTGCCCTGATTGATATTGCTGCTTGGTACTAATGAAAAATGGAAGTTCAAATATGTAGTTTGATCTTTGAGATGTTGCAATCTTGAAAACACATTATTTTCCACCGCTTGCGGTAACTTTTGACTGAGCGCCAGATTAAATTGGTATTCTGCCGCTTTAATATCGCCGGATTTTGCCAGCGCATTTGCCAGTTCTAAACGTGGGCGGTGTAGACTGCTGTCAATTGCCAACATCTTGCGATAATAGCTGACCGCACTTTGCCATGCTTGCTGCTGCTCGGCAATTTGCCCAGCCAAAAACAGCCCATGCAGAGACGGAGGTACATGGTTTAATAGCGGTGCCAATGCCTGTTGCGCTGCCTGCCACTCGCCTTTTTTCATCTGCTGTAATACTGTCGGCAGAATATATTGCTCTAATTTCAAGAGCTGTTGTGTTGGTGCTGCTGTTGGTACCGCACTTAGTGTCGGCACGCTGTTGTCATGTTGATATTGCTGCGGTTCCGGTAAATTGTCGAGTTGGTAAGTTGGGATATTTTGTTGATTGAGTGTCGATAATTCAGCCGCTGTCGCAGGGACAGAGCCGATAAAAAGTGCGGTAACCCAAAGTGCGGTCAAAAACCTGTTGTTACGCCAATCATAAAACAGGGCATAAAAAATTGAGGATAAACACATGTTCCTATCCGATTGAAATATAAAAATTAAATGTTGCCAACGATTTAGAGGGGCAATGCCCCTCATTTGTGCTCAGCTACTTTGTAGCTGTAAAGCTGAAAGTGCGGTTTTATTCGCGTCTGGCACCAAAACCACCTAGATAGTTTTCGGTTTTATCTGCATTGCTGACCCCAAACACGCCGCCGGCTTCATCGGCTTGCGGACCGTAGAAACGACCATCAACTTGCCCGCTCATGGTTTTATCCGCGGTTTGAATATTGCCTTTGAAGGTGCCACTGCCATTGTTCCAAGCGGCTTTGCCCGACAGATCTAAATGATCAGCAGCCGTTGCTTGATCATTTTCCCAGGTGTACGTTTTGGTGTTGCTGGTAGCAAACTCCAGCTCACGTTTGCCGAAATCGGCTTTAATCGTCACATCGGAGGTGATCAAATCAACAGAGGAATCCTTATGATTACTTCCACTGGAAATGCCTTTATACTCTGCACTACCTTTAGTCGGCAATTCCGCTGCTGTGGTTTGTTGTCCCAGACTTTGATAGACAGACTCCGCTTCAATATTACCGGTCGCCTTGAATTTTCCGTAAGTCTGGTAATTCCAGTTTGCCACCGCCGGATCACGGAAAAAGTAAGCCGGACTTGAGTTACTGCTGTAAACCGCACCATATTGTCCACCGGCTTTCAATCCCGCATCGTAGATATCTTCGGCATCGACTATCCGATATTCGGTTATACGATCGATTTTCTCACCGACTTTATGGCTAAAAACCTGATAGGGTCCACGGTCACCGGTCAGAATCGCAGCCAACTTCCCCTCTTCGTTATAAAAAACTTTTCGAATACCAGCAAAATTCTGTCCTTCACCCACTTTTTTCACGCCATACTCCACTCGCAGGGTTGACTCATTATCCACTGTGCTTTTATGTAACCGCACAATTGGTGAGGTATATTCGTTATACGCAAAATCTTTCGGTAAGAACTCACCAGCCTTCGGCGTATTTTTATTCGCCGCCGGTAACGGTGCCACAGGTCCTTCCGGTTCTGGCTGCGGATTAGGTGCCGGTGTCGGCTCTGGCGTTGGAGTCGGCTCTGGCGTTGGAGTCGGCTCCGGTACCGGAATGGGTTCTGGTACCGGAACAGGGGTCGGGGTCGGTGTCGGCGTTGGTGTCGGTGTTGGTGTTGGTGTCGGCGTTGGTTGCACCACCACCGGAGGTTCATTGCTTGCCACTCCACCGTTTCCACCACAAGCAGTCAAGGTGAACATAGCTGCAATTGTCAGTGCAACACAACTGTAAGGTGCACGGATAAACGTTATTTTTTTCATATTCTGATAATTCCTCATTTTTTATAAATTGGCATAGCGTTAAAAAGCAAATTCGACACTTAGGGCATAATTTCGTCCTGGTGCCGTCAGGCGGTCATAGCCCAGCCCATCGACCTCAGCCACCACGCCAGTGGTTAATCCTGCAATGCCGGTTTGACGCAAGGCTTCCCAAGTAACATATTTGCTATTGGTTAAATTATACACGCCGCCACGTAATGTAACGTTTTTGCTTAACTCCACATAACCAACCCAATCCCAGGTATACCAAGATTTGCTTAACATCTTGACAACGGAAATATTTCTTGATTGGCGCTTATCAATATTCGGCAGTGTGCTGACTAGTTCGCTGGCTTTTTTGGCATCCGTGCGGGTAAAGCGTATGCCACTGCCCCATTTGCCTGACGGGGCGTCGTAATCCAAGCCCAATACTGTTTTTGCCGGCTGCAGAGTATCCATGGCATAACTGGTTTCTAGCATATTAGAACGATCACCAGACAATTTGCCCAGCTTTTTAGGATAAACTTTGCTATAGGCTGCACTGCCACTCAGCCCTTCCGGAAGCACGCTCCACAACGCATGAAAATCCAGCAAGGCGCGAATATTGAAACCTTCGGTATACGCTTTGGTCTGATTACCAAAATACTGTAACCCTGGTTCTAGCGGATCGTTGTAATTAGCTTCGGTCTTAGCTTTGAGCGTAATGAAATTAGTGTATTCGGAGCGGAAAATATTGGCATTGATATAACCTACCTTGCCATGAATATCGATACCGACTTCATGATTCAAGGCTTTTTCTGCTTTAATTTTATCTCGGCTCAAAGGACGCTGGTATTTATTCTCAAAATAGCGCTGGCCGCTGGTACCATACATTTCCTGCGCATTCGGTACACGGAAGCCGGTGCTGGCTTTATAGCTCAAGCTGATATTATCAGTTAACTTCAAGCCCATGCCGGCAGACCACGATAAGCTGTTGTATTTATCATTGCTAAAGTAAGGCCACGAGGAGTGATATTGATATTCGTCATAACGAATACCCCCGCTCAAATCAATATATGGATTCAATGTCCAATGATTACTCAGTCCGATATAGTAGTTTTTACCATTAATAGGGTGATAAATATCATTAAGCAAGGTATCCACAATCTGTGTTTTCCCGTTAAAATGCGGACTACAACCAAAGCGCTTGTCATCGTGGCAAGGATGATCATCTGCCACTTTCAACGCATATTCACGACGTTTATAACGATCCAACAAGCGATACTCGGAATGTCCTAAGCCGGCAAGCAGATCAACTTCATGCTTAATGCCCCAATACTCTAGGCTCTTACGACCACTGAAACGAACACGTTTATTTTGCTCGGTCAAACGGGCAACATTTTGACGCCAGTGCTGGTATCCCACAAACATTGAACCCATATCGCCCTGACGCAGGAAAAGCTCGCAGTCTCTATTCGGCTTATGCCCCATTAAAGTGCAACCTGCGGTAGTGTGGATCGAAGTAATATGGGTTTTCTCTTCATCGATCTCCAATTTTGCCGTGTCCAGCCAGCTGTTACGATTTTCAGATTGGTATTGATAAAACACGCCGACTCTATTTTTTTCATGGATATGATCGACAAATTTATAAAATGGGAACAACATCCGATAGTCGTAGCTGTGTCGAGTACCACTTGGATCAGCATCAGAGTAATTACGATGATATGGGCGCCGATGGTTAGATCGATCATCAATTTCATATTTTTGTTGAGTATCTTCAAACACAAACCCGACTGTGTGCTGCGGCGTCAATTCATACTGGAACTTTCCGAACCAAGAATCCGAACGATAGTCCATCGGGTTCGCCGCATTGCGGGTTATACCATAAACCTCATTCGGCGCTAGATCGATACTTTGAATACAAGCAATAGGGTCCGGTCTGCCAATACAATATCCATGTTGCGGGAAATGGTCGGGTCTGGTGGCATCTGCCCAACCTGCATTTCTCAAGTCCTCATATTGTTCGTCGGTCGGGAACATTCTGTTTAACGTTTGGTTCGGTGTTTTTGGGTGGGATTTGATTTCATGCCCGTCGCGTCGAGTATATTGCAACAATGCGGAGAAGCCACCGGCACGACCGGCTGCTGCAATTGAATTGCCCCAACGTTCATCTTTACTGGCATAGCTATTTTTGATATTTAACCCCCAATTCTGACCGGGCTTAATCACATCATCAGGCTCTTTGGTCACAAACATCACCGAGCCGCCTAATGCGCCATTTCCACTCATCACCGAATTCGCACCTTGGCTAATCTCTACTGCTTTGATATTTTCGAATTCGATTTCATTTTTTGCACCGCTGAAACCATCGGAATAATCTGAACGCGGCATAAAATTTTGTGCTTGTGAAATACCATCAACGGTAATCACCACCCGATCTTTGTCCACACCACGGATCGAATATCCCGCCGAAGCACCAGAACCTTGTTCATTAACCGCAATACCCGGATCATAACGCGTCAAATCACGAATATCATTGACCTGCTCTTTTTTAAGCTGCTCCGCATTTTTAAGCACACGGCTGATGCTACGCTGCGATTTACTGGTTTCGCTCGACTTTCCGACTACTTGAATTTCATCCAGTACAGCTCCTTTCTCCGATTCAGCAGCATAAGCAGTAAAGGGTAAAGCAAGGTGTCCGCCAAAGAGAGTTATAGCCACTATCCTTGATAGT
>VDHG01000112.1 GCA_006228005.1 Testudinibacter crocodili | reverse complement strand
TTTTGTCTACTATGCCAAATTATGGCAACTTTTGGTATAAAACGAGCCCTTGTTATGAATTCAAGGGCCATGTGGTTGTAGAAAGTGCGGTTGTCGTATGAGAGAGGGAGCAGCTTTGATAAAAACCGTTATGCAAACACCCTGTCAGTGGCGATTTTGGTCAAAAATTGGCTTCTATTTTTGTACTCCGGATGTGTTGCCACAAATTGATCAATGCGCTTAATCAATAAACTCGGCAGTGTAACATTAATTTTTTCTGATTTACCCAATAAGTGGGACAAATCAACTTCGACAAATGTCAAAATAAAATCTTGAAAATCAGTATTTTGTTGATGTTGTTCAATCGGTTTCGGCTGTGGAATCTCGTCACCATCTTCTAACATACCTTCAATATGAAAAGTAATCGCTTCTTTTGCATTCATAAACGCTTCTTCCAGCGTATCTCCAGCAGAAAAACAGCCTGGCACATCAGGCACAACCACACCATAAGCATGTTTTTCATCACCAATAGTGATTGCGATTGGATAGAGCATAATTTTCTTCTCCTATTTCAAAGGGCTATAGCCCTGCCTGTTTTAATATTGATTTTGTCGTTTTGATATCTAAATCCTTTTTAGGGTGTGGCACAGTCACCCGTCCTTTTCTTGCTGGGTGTTTAAATTGATGGTGACTGCCCTTAACTGCAACAAGATACCAGCCGTCTTTCTCTATCAATTTTATGATACTTTTGCTGTTCACAGATGATCCTTTTCATTCTGGAGTTATTATAACCCCAATTTTAAAAAAAACAAGTTTTATAGTTGTTTAAAGTGTATACGACGAGTACTATTTGCGACAAAATCGATATTCTGCCGCAAATAAGTGTTTGGTCTCGCTCGATTATAGTGCGAAGTTTAGTTGATAATGGTATTGCCTTTGTGACAGTTGATATTCCCGATGTACACTTGGGGTCCATGAGTCATCACCGCCAACTCCCATATGGAATCCGTCAAGACGAACATAGAGACAAGGATCCGCCACTAAGTCACAAGTGTGACGTGCTTCTGCCAGATTGGCTTGGCTGAAGCGACTGACGGCAAAATTAAACAACCCTGTCACTTTAAGTTCTGCTACCGTTAATTCACGCACATCGCAACGCAAGCCGTTTTCGCTTGGGAAAATGTAGTTGGTGTGCAGCTCAAATTGTGACAAATCATATTGCCCGATATGCGCTGCATCTTTGCGATCCGGATAATTTTCATGCGGTCCGCGCCCAAACCATTTCACCTGACTATCGCTGTTGACCAGCGCCAATTCAACGCCCACGCGCGGCAGCGACGGCAAACCATCGGCGACCTCAACCTGAATAGCCAAATCCAGTTCATCCTGTGCGGTGATACGGTACAACCATTGACTTTTGAGCAGCAGTTGCTCTTGATGATAATAGCCATGCTGCACACAAATTTGCAAACAATCAGACAACGGCTCAACCTTGAACGCCAAACATTTTTCATTCAACGACCACAGACCAGACTGCTGCCAACGGCTGATCCACGCATTCGGATCAGCATGATGCGCTTCGCTGGTACCGATGTCGTTATCCAATGGCGCTCGATAAAAATTATTGCGCAGCGGTTGCGCCAATTGTTCAGCGCCATTTTTCAGCCAGCTGCTGAGCAAACCGCTCTTTTTATCAAACACAATCTGAAAATGCGGCTGCTGCACCGTCAATTGTGCTTCGTCTTCAACAAAGTGCGGCAGCACAGATGATCGTAATGACGGCTCGCTCAGTGCAATCACTTCAGGCAGCACAAACTGTTGTTTTGCCACACTGAAACCGTTTTCTGCCCATGTTTGGGTCTGATTTAACACCACTTCCACATCAATCAAATACAGCGTATCCGGCAGCAGGTGAATATCCAACGGAATCCGGATTTTTTGGCTGCCTTGCGGCGCTAAATTCAGTCCGCTATAGTTAAAGCGAATCGGAAAACCGTTAGCGCTGAGTTTCCAATGCAGGAAACAATCTTTCACGGTTTTGAACAGATATTCGCTGGTTACGGTCAACTCATAGCCCTGCTCCGCCTTTGCCAGTTTGAATTGGAAAAACTGCTGTGCTTTTTTCACTTCATGCATCGCAGGATGCAAAGTGCGGTCTGGGAATAATAACCCATTGATACAAAACTGACGATCATTGATTTGATCGCCAAAATCACCACCATACGCCCAATAGGGATTACCTTCTTGATCGAATTTGGTTAAACCTTGATCGACCCAATCCCAAATAAAACCGCCTTGTAGCCGTGGATATTGGCGGAATGCCTGCCAATATTGCGCAAAATTACCCACACTGTTGCCCATTGCATGCGCATATTCACACAGAATCAGCGGTCGTTGTTCGCCAGGCATCGAAATCGCTTTTTTGATTGCCCATTTGGTGGCTGCTTCGGCAGCGAAAAATTGATCCTGTTCAACACGGGCATACATCGGACAGATAATGTCGCTTGCCGCAGTCATCGAACCACCGCCTTCGTATTGCACCGGTCGGCTCGGATCGCGCTGCTTCAGCCATTGATACATCGCATGGTGATTATTACCGATACCCGATTCATTGCCCAGCGACCAGATGATAATACTAACGTGGTTTTTATCTCGCTCCACCATACGCACAACCCGCTCCAGATAAGCATTCAACCAATTTGATTCATTTGACAAACGCTGCATCGGGAACTGTCCGTGGGTCTCTAAATTGGCTTCGTCTACCACATATAAACCATATTGATCGCACAACTCATACCAAGCGGGATGATTGGGGTAATGCGCACAACGCACCGCATTAAAGTTATTTTGTTTCAGTAAGATAATATCTTGCCGCATATCTTCAAGGGTCAACGCATGCCCACGTTCAGGATGGTGTTCATGCCGATTTACGCCACGAATCAGCAGCGGCTTGCCGTTTAACAGCAGTTGCCCCTGCATAATTTCTACCTTGCGAAAACCGATATCATAGGCTTCGCAGTCGAGCAGCTCGCCGTGGTGATCTAACAGGCTGACAACACAGCGATACAAGTGCGGTATCTCTGCTGACCACGGCTGCACCTGCGGTACGTCGGCGATTTGCTGAATCCGATCCTGATATCCGCCTTTTTCATCAACCGCGGCTTGCTGTACGATTGAATGGGTGATGTCCAGCAGCGATTGATCGCCGTCAAACAGCTGCAACCGCACTTTTGCCAATTCGCTGTTTTGGTTCAAACGGGTTTTGACCACAAGCTGCCCGTTTTGATAAATCGCATCCAAGTCCGCTTGAATTTCGACATCAGCAATATGCAACTGCGGTTTGCTCAGCAAGGTCACATCACGGAAAATGCCACTCAGCCACCACATATCCTGATCTTCCAGATACGAACCATCGCTCCAGCGCAGTACCATCACTGCTAACCGATTCTCGCCCGCTTGTACAAATTCCGTTAAATCAAACTCAGCGGCAACACGGCTGTCTTGCGCATAACCGACCCAACGTCCGTTACACCACAGATGAAACGCACTGTTCACACCGTCAAAATTGAGCCGCACTTGGCGCTGTTGCCACGCCGGCGGCAATACAAACGAAGTGCGGTAGCAGCCGGTCGGATTGGTTTGCGGTACATAAGGCGGATTGTCCAGAAACGGATATTGAATGTTGGTATAAATCGGGTTGTCTGCCACATTTGGTTGCATCTGCCAATTGGACGGCACGGCAATCGTCAGCCAGTTGGTATCGTCAAAGTGCGGTTGGATAAAGGCTTCCGGCACAGCTTCTGGCTTGGCGAATAGTTGAAATTGCCAGCTGCCATTCAGGGATTGCTGATTAGGCGATAGCGTTTTGCTGACCGCACTTTGCACGTCTGGATAAGCACGCAAAGGCGCATGCGCCGCCAGTCGGGATAACGAAGAGGTCACTAATTGATTTTCCCAATCTCTGGCTTTAATAATTTCACTGAATTCCCGCATAACACCACTCTCTGCTTGTTAAAAAAGCAACGAAAAATCGTTGCTTTCAATAAATTAAACTTCTTATATTAAGACATTATCGTTAAGATTCTTTGGACTTTAACAAACCTGAGGAACCTTTAGAGTAATCTTTTGGTTGCGCTTTTTCGTCGTTTTGTAGTTCACTGACCGCACTTGCCACATTTTCATCAAACGTTTCAGCTGTTTTATCTGCCAACAAATCTTGAGCAAAAATCTCTTTTGCTGTGGCTTCGGGTAATAATGCGACCGAACTTTTCGCCAAATGCTGATACAAACGCTGATAGTCTTGCGCCAACGATTTCAGCAGCTCTGCACTTTCGGCAAAATGTTCCTCAATCTTGTTTTTCTGCTGTTCTACCTCTGTTTTCACCTGTTTTAATTCGGATTCAGTTTTTAACTGTTTTTTGACACTGCCACTGGTTATCCTGATGAAAAGATACGCTAAGATAAAGCCAACCACCACCCCAATTGTACCGATCAACCATACATTGTTTGCCACTGCTGCTGTTTCCATGCTCTCCCCCGTTGAAATATGCTAAATTGTATTGAACTGTTCAAGGTAACTGCTTGAAATTATAAATCCTTATCAAGTTAACGCTAAGCACTAAATCATATTTTTTTGACCTAAGCCATTTTTTTAAAACAAATTTAAAAGAAAAATTAGCATTTTGCCACTATTTTCCGTATAATCTTGCGACCCTGTATTACGAACGGTATTTCCCACCGCGTAAATTTAATTGAGTTCTCACTCGAAGGGGTGCAGCAATCAATTTAGAGGTGTGCTTGATGTTGTTATATTAAGCACAGGGTTTAAAAATTTTATTTTGGTAATCATTTAATGAAAACTTTTGTAGCAAAACCGGAAACTGTAAAACGTGACTGGTATGTAGTTGATGCGACCGGCAAAACTTTAGGTCGTTTGGCTACTGAAATCGCAAGCCGCTTGCGTGGTAAACACAAAGCCGAATACACCCCACACGTCGATACCGGTGATTACATCATCGTGATTAACGCTGAGAAAGTTGCCGTAACCGGTAACAAACAAAGTGATAAAATCTACTATTGGCACACAGGTCACATCGGTGGTATCAAACAAGCTACTTTCGCAGAGATGATCGAACGTCGTCCTGAAAGCGTGATTGAAATTGCGGTTAAAGGTATGTTGCCTAAAGGTCCTTTAGGTCGTGCAATGTATCGCAAATTGAAAGTGTATGCCGGTGCTGAACACAGCCACGCTGCGCAACAACCACAAGTTTTAGACATTTAATCACGGGATCAAGATTATGGCAGAGAATCAAAACTACGGCACAGGCCGCCGCAAAAGCTCTTCAGCCCGTGTATTTATCAAACCGGGCAGTGGTAAAATCACTATCAACCAACGTGAATTAGACGTTTATTTCGGTCGCGAAACTTCTCGTATGATCGTACGTCAACCGCTGGAGTTAGTGGAATTAACTGAAAAATTGGATCTGTACGTCACTGTTAAAGGTGGTGGTATTTCCGGTCAAGCAGGTGCGATCCGTCACGGTATCACTCGTGCATTGATGGAATACGATGAAACTTTACGTCCTGCACTGCGTGCAGCCGGCTTCGTCACTCGTGACGCCCGTAAAGTTGAACGTAAGAAAGTCGGCTTGCGTAAAGCACGTCGTCGTCCACAGTTCAGCAAGCGTTAATTTTTACCGCACAGTATTTATACTGCTGGATATACAAGCCGATTGGGAAACCAATCGGCTTTTTTAATCACTATTTTTCTAGCTGGTAGTTCACTTTCACCGGGAAATGATCAGAAGCAACTTTAGTCAAATCATCCAACACAATTTGCGAACTATTGACTTTTAATTTATCGTGATTTTTGCTGACCACATAATCAATAATCCATGGCTCATCTGGGATACTCGCCCCTTCTAACGGACTATCAATCCGCCAGTTATTTTTTATCAAATACGCCATCGTATCCAAATTATGATTATCTTCTTTTCTGATCGAAGCGTTGAAATCGGCTACAAAAATGGTCGGTAACTTAGAATCAAGAGTTTCTTCGATCATTTTTAACGAAGCTAATTGAATCGTGCTACCATTTTCAGTTTTATTTTTGTGGGTTAAATGCGAGGCGACAAATTGGAATGTAATACCATCTTTATCCGTAAAGGTTGCAACACCCGCTGAACGTTGACCATCACCATCGGGATCCGGTAAGCGCACCACTTTATAGTCATTTAAGGTTAATACATCGGATTTATAGATAATAGCATTGCCATATTCACCATTTTCAAACTCGATAGCGGCTGCATTTAAGGTTTTCCAAGGCGTATTTTGCGCATTTTGCAATTGCTGCGCAATATATTTGCCTTGACTGACAAATCCGGTTCTGGCGTTAGCAATATCCACTTCTTGCAAACCGACCAAATCCACGTCTAACTTATTCAATACATTCGCAATACGCTGTAAATCTAAAACCTCATCTTCACCAGCACCGTGGTGTATGTTATAAGAAGCAACATTTAGTGGAGCGGCAAATAACCCGACACTCGACAATAATGCGATAAAACCTGACAAATGGAGTAATTTCATTATCTATTCCTTATAAAAAGTGTATTACTCACAGCTACAGAATTATAGCTGTGAGCATCGATAATAAAATTTATCAAGTTTTTTTTCAATGAAAAAAAATCCTAGCGTTTTTTCTTACAGCCCCCTTGGCGGGCTTTAAAGCGTGGATTTTCTTTGCAGATCACATAAACCACGCCATGGCGACGTACAATTTTACAGCCTTGATGGCGAGTTTTAGCGCTTTTCAATGATGATAATACTTGCATATTAAACTCCTATTTGCTTTTTAAACCGAATTTGGCGAAGCGGTTACTGAAGTCGCTGACGCGCCCTTCTGTACCTAATTGACGGGTTTTTCCCGTATAGTAAGGGTGTGATGCTGAAGAGGTATCGCACATAAACACCGGATATTCCTTACCGTCTTCCCATTTCATGGTGCCATTGGTGCTGGCACAAGAACGGATTAAGAAACCGGTTTTTGCGTTGGAATCATAAAATAAAACAGTACGATAATTGCTGGGATGAATATTTTTTTGCATGGTTTAGCCTCAATATTAGGGTCAGTTGATCTTTATTTAGGAACATTTGAGGCGTAGCATATTACATTATTGATAACAATTATCAATAGCAAAATAGATAAAAACCTTATTTTTTATCCTAAATGAGAATTTAGCGATAAAAAAACAATCTGTAGTGTCAAATTACAGATTGTTTTTAGGTTATTTGTTTGCAGCTGACCGCACTTTAGATCAGCAAAACGCTTTAGCCAAACGGATTACATTGCTTAATATCACCACTTTGTAATCCACGTTGAAACCAAGCTAAACGCTGTGCTGATGTGCCATGGGTGAAGCTGTCAGGCACTGCATAACCTTGTGATTGTTTTTGCAAACGGTCATCGCCGACCGCTTCGGCAGCATTGAAGGCTTCCTCCAAATCGCCTGACTCTAAAATACCGTTTTTATCGGCATAGTGCCCCCAAATACCGGCAAAACAGTCGGCTTGCAATTCTAATTTGACCGATAATTGATTTGCCGCAGCTTGGCTGCCACTGCGTTGCTGCGCTTGCTGTACTTTCGGCAAAATACCCAATAAATTTTGCACATGATGTCCGACTTCATGCGCGATCACATAGGCAAATGCCGTGTCGCCTGAGGCTTTCAGCTTGTTACTCATATCTTTATAAAATGAAAGATCCAGATACACTCGTTGGTCATTCGGGCAATAAAACGGTCCCATTGCTGCCTGTCCGGTGCCGCATGAGGTTTGGGTTGCGTAATTGTAAAGCACCATCGTCGGTGGTGTGTAACGCTGACCGCTCTTGCCGAAATACTGTTCCCAGGCCACTTCAGTATCCGCCAGCACCACGCGCGAAAAGGAATTTAACTGCTGCTCTTCCTGCTCACTCAGTGAGGATTGGTAACTCTGCCCCGAACTGATACTACTGGTATCGACCAAACCAGACAGATCGACGCCAAAATAGGCACCGACTAAAATAATCAGCAAACCGACAATACCACCGCCCTTGCCGCGAAAACCGCCGCCGGATGCGCCCCGTCGATCTTCTACGTTACTGCTCTCTCTACGCCCCTGCCAACGCATATTGTTTCCCCTTAAAATGAATCAAAACTAGGGTCTGTTGATCTTTGTTTATATTTTGAGTTGTCGTTTAAAATGAGCACAATCTAGGCGTAAGCCGAAATCAATAGTGGGACTATTGATGAGGATTACAACGACGAGTGTGCTCATTTTAAACACAATCCGCAGGACTATGACTCTTTTTCGCCACTACTGCGTTAAAAGCCGTTCGTTTAGAATCACTAAACTTCACGACTTTTGCCTTATTTATTTGCAAAAAGAGTGGCGAAAAATAGTCTATAGCTCAAATTATAAACAAAGATCAACAGACC
>VDHG01000111.1 GCA_006228005.1 Testudinibacter crocodili | reverse complement strand
TTGTGGTTTTATCAATATTCCACGTGCTTCTATGGTGGTCGGCGAAGCTGAAATCAGCGAAGGACAAATCAAAACCCTGAACAGCACGCGCAATAACAATAGCCTGACCATTCAAGGTAAAGGCGTATCCGGCAGTGAGGTATTGGATCTGGTTGCTCCTAAGATTAATGCTTCAGCCAGCATTAAAGCAACAAAAGAGATCAATGCTGCCAGCGGTCATAACAAAATGGATTACCAAAGCAAGCAAGTGACCGGAATTCATAGTCAACAACAAAATTTGGACGGCTACTATGTCGGTGGTATGCAAGCCGGTCGAATCAACATTGTCAGCACCGGGCAAGGTAACGGCGTTAACTTAAGTGGTGAAATTCAAACCACTACTGAAGCAGGGCTTGATCTCAAGGGGCACGGAGTCATTAATTTGGTATCTGCGAAGATCAAGGGGAATGTCAATACCAATGCGAAAGATCTGGTTCTGACTGGAAAGGTTGAGGATAACCGTCAAGTGCAGCAGCTGGACGGCAACTACTCCGCTTATAACGGTGCGAGCAAAAAACAGCGCAGCACTGAAGATCAACAATGGAATCAAACCGAAATTCAAGGCGATGTGATTCATTTGAATGCCACCAATAAAGTGGAAATCAACGCTGCTAAACTACGCGGCAAGGATATTCAAGTCCTCTCAAAAAACATTGACTTGAACAGCCAAAAACTGAAAAACAAAACCGAGCATATTGACCATAACTGGCACTACTCTTGGGAGCACAACCAAACACAAACCACTGAAAACGAACGTCAGATCGGTAATGATTTCCGAGGCGAAAATGTCAAGATTAAAGCCACCGAAGGCAATGTGGAGATCACCGCAAGTGCGGTTCACGCCGATCAAAATTTGTCCGTCAGTGCTGATCGGGGCAAAGTGTTGCTGGACGGTGCAGTACAGAAATCGCGCAGCATGAATGTAGGTAATAAACGTAACCACACCGCAAACTTGGAAACCGGCAGCTGGAACGAAGCCAATGAAAGCGAAACCTTGAAAAAAACTTGGCTGACAGCTAATCATAATTTAGGCATTACCGGAAAAAGTGGGGTGAGCATCAGTGGCGCAGATGTTTGGGCAGACGGTGATATGTTGGTAACCTCCGAAAGCGGTAAAGTCGAAGTCGGCACCCAGCAAATCAGTAATAATAAAGTCACCCGCAGCGACCAAGTTTATTGGGGTGGTATCGGTGGTGGACACAACACCGATAACAACCGCAGCGATAAATTACAAGTTGCTTCCGATATCAAAGCCAAAGGCATCGTGCTACTGAATGGCGAGCAAGGCGTCAATATTCAAGGCAGCAAAGTGCAGGCACAAAAAGGAGGCTATGCCCAATCCGGCACTGGCAGTGTGACTGTTGATCATGCCACCAATTTCAGCCATGAAATTATCAATCAGCGCAACGGCACCGTGTTTAACATCACCAAAAATGCACTATCCAGTGATGAACAACGTGAAAATGCCCAAAGTGCGGAGCTGCTTTCTGATGCGACCTTCAATGTTATCGCGAAACAAGATATCAATGTCATCGGCAGCATCATCAATGTGGCTGAACAGCTCAATTTAACAAGTGTCGGCAACATCAATATCGAAGGTGCGAAGCAGGCGTTAAACAAAACCACGAAAACTAATGAGGTCAAAGCAACGGCTTATGCGCGTGAAGATGGTGATAAACAATACCGTGCCGGCGTTGGTATTGAACTGAGCAGCAGCAAAGAAACGCTGGATCAAGTCACCCATTTAGGCAGCGTGGTTCAAGGCGGATCCTTAAACCTAACTACTGATAGCGATGCCAATATCAAAGGATCAAGCCTAAAAACCTCTCAAGGTAACGCTACTGTTAACGCCGAAAATATTCACATTACGGCACAACAAGATCAAAAAAATCTGCAAACCGACAGTGGAAAAAGTGGCTTTGGAGTTTATGTAGGTGGCGGAATGGATCGGGTGACCATTGGCTTAGAAAGCGGAATGACCAAAGTTCATGCCGACAAAACCACCGAAACCGCACTTCAATCGTCAACCGAAGTCAATGGTGACTTAACACTGAACGCTAAAAACAGCTTGCAATATGAAGGTGGTAAACATCAGGTGAATGGCAAATTGCAAGAAAATGCCGATAACATCATTCGAAATGTCGCTAAAAATAGTGAAAAAGAGCAACGTGAAACCACCACCGTTAATGTTGAAATAGGTGCCAGTGCTGATATCAGCGGCGTCACCCGTGCGGTTGAAAAAGCGGTTAACGGCTTAGCTGAAGGCAACCCGGTCGGCGCATTCGGCTCAGTCAGTGCTATCGGTGCCCCAAATGCCAATACAGCGCTGAAGCTAGGCGGCGGTAAAAAAGTTGAAAATAACGAAAGTAGTACCGCACTTGGTACCCAAATCCAAGCCGCTAACATTAACGCTACGGCAAATGATATTCGTGATGTTGCCACCCGTTATCAAGCCACTGACAGCGTCGTGATTAACACCCAACATTACGCTAATGTGGCTGCCGCCAATACCGAAGTTCGCAAAACGATTGAAGATAAAGGCGAAGGCAGCCTGGGTGTTTCCACCAGCACCGGTTTGGACATCAGCGTATCTGCCAAAGGAAAGGGCAGTCACAGCGAAAGTAATAGCCTCTCATCTGAGGCAGTCAGCGGTGGTTTTGACACTGTCGGTGATATTACAATCAACGCTAAAAACGGTATCTTGTTGGAAGGCAACACGCTAAAATCAGAAAAAGGCACTTTAGCACTCTCCTCACAAGGCAATATTGACTTGGTGCAAGCCAACAATATCAAGCAAAGTAATAAAAACGGCTTTAACTTGGATATCAGTGCCTCTGGCGGCACCAGCCCAAGCAGCAAATCCGGTTCAGGCGGCATTGGCGGCGGTGCAAATGATTCCAGCGCCCAAAGCATCACAGCAAAAGCCGGTGAAATTGCGGTGCAACACGCCAATCTGACGGCTAAAAATGTGGTACTGCAAGGTGTTAACGGCAAGGTAGACAGCCTAAAAGTACAAGCTGGCGAAAGTGCGGTCATCAAAGCAGCTCAGGGATCTTCCTCTGAGAAAGGTATCGATTGGTCACTGAACATCGGTGTCGGTGGAAACTCCAGCGGTGGTGATAAAGCTTCGACTGGCGGGTCATTCAAACTCGGTGTCAATGTCAAAAATACCGATCAAGCCGCGATCAATTATACCGCCACTACCCTCAATGCCGACAAAGCCACCATCCATGCCGGGGCAAACAGTGATCATGCGGTGCATATCAGCGGTAGCACTATTCAAGCCGATGAGCTTGAGGTGAATGCAAACCACGGTGGTATTGTGGTGGAATCATTGCAAAATGCCGAGCACAAAAACAACTGGGGCTTTGGGATCAATGCGAATGCCAACATTAAAAAAGTCAGCGGTGAAGAAAAAACAACCCAAGACGGCAGTGGCAATCTGACAGTCAACATTGATAAAACTGCAAAAACCACACAAGTGATCAGCCATCTCGAAGGGAAAAACGTTCGATTGGACAGTGAAAAAGATCTGGCACTACTCGGCGCGACCGTGAAAGGCAATACCGTCAACGGTGATATTGGTAACAATCTCACCATTGAAAGTCGTAAAGATACTGAAGAAAGTGTTGGTTTTAATTTGGGGCTAAATTTGACCAATTCGCAAAACGGTGGTGCGCTGACCGGCGTGATGAAAGCCGTCCCTTCGACCAAGAAAACCGATGAATTGAAAGGAAAAGTCACCACTGCGGTCAATAATGCAGCAGAAGCTGCCGGTTTTGCCGAGCATAACCCACTGACCGGAAAAACCTTGAAACCATCGACCTTCAACGTCTCCGGTAATATCGTATCGCAAGATGAAGTCACAACAGTAGCAGGGATTCAAAGTGGTGAAGTCAATTTAAATGTGAAAAATCACATTCAATTGAACGGCGCCAGCATCACTGCAACTGACAGTCGCCCGAATGTTAATACGGTATCTGTCGGTGTCGAAGATATCGCAGGACACCACAACCGCTATCAAGGCGAACTAGATGTCTCCAATAACATTCCGCTGTTGATTCAGGAAGCCGTCAAAGATTTAAAAGACGCAAAATTCCCGCTTATCAATGGCAGCGTGAAAAAAGACAGCAGCAATGTGGTTTCTGAAATTGATCAGGTCACCAAACGGTAAGTAACGTATGTGGCTCATGGACATTATTTAAAGATAATAAGTGTCTATGAGCCATATCAACCTCATTAAATCTGCACGCTATCCAAGCCCATCGCTTTATCCATAGAGCCTAATTCAGTGTGGAATGCTACGCCTAAACGGTTCCACGCATTAATGATCGCAATCGAAAACACTAAATCGCACAGTTCTTGATCACTGAACACCGCTCTGGCGCGTTGGTACAACTCGTCGCTTAATCCGACGGATTGAATTTGGGTTAAGGCTTCGGTCATCTCCAATGCCATGCGCTCTTTGGCAGAAAATAGATTGCTTTCGCGCCAAATTGCCACGTGGTGCAGACGCAATTCACGCTCGCCATATTTGCGCGCGGTTTTAACGTGCATATCCACACAAAACGCACAGCCGTTGATTTGTGAAGCGCGGGTTTTCACCAACTCTTTTAATAACGGATCAAGTGAACAGTTGCCTAACACGCCTTCTACTTTTAACATCGCATTAAATGCTTCAGAACCGATCATTGGGTAACTTAAACGTTGCATAATTTTTTCTTCTTTTTTGATAGATTAAATACGTCCACGCACAAATTGCGCGGTAATGTTGGCGACACGTTCGCCGTATAAATAGGCAGTTTCTAAATCGCCTTTTGCCATCTCTTCCGGCTCAACCATCATCGACGCAGCCATCGGACCGAGGCTGCCATCAACACGATTAATCGCATTTGGGCTTGCGCCATTGATGGTTTGGAACGATTCCGGCTCGTTCACTGCCGGTGCAATGCCAAGGCTGACAAAAATCATGCCTTGTTGCATTGCATTCACCATTAAGCCGATTAAAGTGCTTTCTTTATCGCCGGCAAAACAGGCGGAATTGGTGAATGCACCGGCGATTTTGTCTTGCCATTGGCGCGAAAACCAACGCGAAACCGCACTTTCCTGAAATGCTTTCATTTTGGCTGACACATTGCCCATATAGGTCGGACAGCCAAAAATAATTGCATCGCAGGTATCCAATAATTCTAGTTGCTCTGATGCCTCTTCCACCTCCAAAAATACCACCTCGGTTTCCGCTACTGCCGCTGCACCACGTCTAACATACTCTGCCAGCATTTTAGTGTGCCCTTTGCCGCTGTGATACACAATCGCTACTTTTGCCATGTTGAAATCCTCTTATTGATAAGCAAAATAAATTGTGTGCTACTTTACTTGAACGGATTATCATAATAAAGTAGCTAAAATCAGTTAATCTATACGGAAATTCGCACAATGGCATTAGATCGATTAGAAGCGATGCGCGCGTTTTGTCGCATTGTTGAATTAGGCAGTTTTAGTAAAGCGTCAGAGGCATTAGGCATTGCCAAAACCACGATTTCGGGGCAAATTCAAGCGTTGGAAGAGCGGTTGGGGGTGGTGCTGTTGCACCGTTCAACCCGTCGGGTTTCGCCAACCACCGATGGCGTGAATTATTATGAACAGGTAAAGCAACTGATTGAAAGTGTTGATGATTTAGAAGCGTCAATGCAGGAAGTCGGCAGTATTAAAGGCAAAATCAAAGTGGAAACCACTGCGCCGTTGGGGTCGCATTTATTGATTCCGGCGTTACCGGCATTTTTACAGAAATATCCTGAACTGGAATTAGAGATCCGTTGCAGCGAAAGAGCGGTGGATATGGTGCAGGAAAATGTCGATTGCGCGTTGCGTGGCGGTCCGGTGACTGAGCCGGATTTGGTGTGTAAAATGGTCGGGAAAATGCGCTTTTGTTTATGCGCAGCACCCAGCTATCTCGCCAATGCCGTGCCATTAAGCCACCCATCCGATTTGCATCGGCATCAATATATCGGCTTTCGTTTTCCGGCAAGCGATAAACTGTATTGTTATGATCTACATAAAGGAGAAGAACGGTTTTATGTTGATGTCAAACCGCACTTGACGTTTAACAATGCCGATGTGTATTGCAATGCAGCGTTGACAGGATTGGGCATTATCGCTATACCGCGTGCTTCCGCACAACGCTATTTTGCGTCGGGCGAATTAGTAGAAGTGTTACCGGATTGGCAAGCGAGCAACATGCCGATTAGCGTGGTGTATCCT